>JBBQAK010000043.1:0-14826 GCA_038316215.1 Gemmatimonadales bacterium
AAGCCGCCGCCACCCGTGCAGATCACGACCATGCGCATATCAGGAACCTGCTCCAGCAGTTCCAGTGCGACCGTGCCCTGACCGGCCAGCAAATCGAGGCCCAAGCAGGGATTGATGAATCGGATGCCTTCGCGAGCCGCGTGCGCCTTCGCCACCACCATCGCCGCGTCGTAGTCGGCGGCTTCGTCGTTCACCAGCGTGCCGAGCGCGCGGATGCCGTCTTTCTTTACCTGCGGGGCGTTGATCGGCACGTACAACGTGGCTGGCGTCTTGAACGCCTTCGCCGCGTACGCGACACCCAACCCGTGATTGCCGGCGCTCGACGCGACGACACCCTTTGCCCGCTCGTCGTCTGACAGCCCCGCCAGCACGTTGTACGCACCGCGCACCTTGAAGGAGCCGGTGGGATTTTCGAGCTCCAGCTTGAATAACACCTCCACGCCGAACGCCTCCGACAGCGCATCGGAGCGAATGACGCGGCTCGGTGCCAGCACGGGGCGCAAGCGTTCGGCTGCAGTGTGCACCGCAGCCATGGCAGGGATGATGCTCGGATCGGGGGCAGGACGTGTCGTCATGTCACTAGCATAGCGTCCGACGGGGTTCTACAGTAGCAGGCCGTTTTCCGGAGAGCGGGACCGCGCGGCGCCTGATCCGACGCGTCGGATGTATCCCGCGACGTCGAATTTGAGCTTGGCCCGCGACGTCACCATCGGGCGGATGCCACCCCAGATCGGCTTATTCCCCCACGGCCGATCCCACAGTCCCAGGCACCACATGATGCCACCCACGCTGTTCGGATCGCGGCCATCGAGCGCGTATTTGTCGTTCAACAGGTACAACCATGAACGCGCCTGCTCGTAGTCCTCGGTCCACAGCAGCACCGTCTTGCCCCACAGCATGCGCGGATAGTTGTGGATGATGCCTTGGCTCACGAGCTCCCGTTGTGCCGCATTCCAGAGCGCATCGTGCGTCTGCCCCGACTCCAGCGTATCGAGGTCGTACAATACCGGCCGAGGATCACGCACATGTTCGGCCATCGTCTTCTGAATCCATGCCGGCAGCGCCTCGAGCCGATCGTAGTTCCGCGTGCGCAGGCACCAGTTGTACGCAAGCTCACGCCACGTGGTGACCTGCTGCACGAACGCGTCGAGACTCTCCGACGACACGCCACTCGCGCGAGCTTCGCGCACCACGCGCGCCGACGCGATCTGACCGAAATGCAGATACGGCGACAGGCGCGACGTGCCGTCGTTCACGCTCGCTTCATTGCGTCGGTCGGCATACGGTGCGAGTTCATGCGAGACGAAGGCGGTGAGACGATCAGACGCCGCTCCACTGCCACCGACCAATGCCACGGCGGGAACCGTGTGATCGATGTCGCAGTGACTCACGGCGGTCGCGATGTCCGCATCGCTCATCGTGGCGATCGGAAGCAGCGACAGCCCCCCCTCGCTGATGGTGGCCCGCAGTGACGCGCGCAGGGCCTCGTTGACTGGCACCCGCGGTAAGGCGTCGGCCACGGGCTCGATGCTGTGCTCCAGCAACTTCGCGATCTTCGGACGAATCGTGCGCGCCGCATACTCCGGCTTCTCGAACACACCACTGGGTACGGTGCACACGCTGTCGATGGCGAGCACGCGGCAATTCACCCGATCGCCGAAGCGCTCTACGCGCTCGCGAATCCCCGCCGTGGGGAAGAGGTCGGTAATCACGACATACGCGCGCGCCGCGAGACGGTCGACCACGCGACGATCGTCGTCGCGCTGCGGGCGCAGCACAAACTGGTAGTACAACCCGCGCGCCGCCGCCTCGCGCGCCGTGTCACGTGCACCCTGCAGGATGAACGTATGATGCCGATCGGCCGCGTACGGATAAGTCGGGTCGAGCCCTTGATGAATCACCAGCGGACGGTTCACGCGGTCCGCCGTGCGGATGGCGGCCCGTAGCGCCCAGTTCTCCTCGAGGCGGTGTGACGACTGCATCCAGTACAGCACGAACTCGCCGTCGGGGGTGTACGTCTTCCCGTTGACGTCGACCGTGCGCGCCACCAGCTGGTCGCGGACGTAGTCGGCATCGAGTGCATGCGGGGGAGCCGCGCGGATCGTGGGCGTCGTCATAGAGAGTCCGGAACGCGCGGGGGCGATCAAACGTGCCATCGAAGCGGTCGCGAACCGGTGCAGCACCGCTTGACACCCGTTCGTCGGCCACTACCTTCACCATGTTACCCGATCGGCCCCGCGCCAACAGGAGCGGGGCCATTTTTGTCCGAGTAACCGCCGTGCGTCCCACGGTCCCGGGGCTGTAGCTCAGCTGGGAGAGCGCTGCATTCGCATTGCAGAGGTCAGGGGTTCGAGCCCCCTCAGCTCCACTTGGAAGCAGGAAAGCGAGACCACTGTGTGACGGTTTCGGCGCTGGTGTGACGCGGGAACATCCTGCTTCGTCCAGTGTACAGACAATGAAGCCCGCCGCCGTTCGGTAGGACGGAGAGTTCCAATGACGGTGCGCGTGGCAGTTTTTGGACCCCTGATGCCTGTAAAGGCAGTCAGGGGTTCTTTTTTATGACGGCGAAGTCGGGAGTCGGGAGTAGGGTGACTGTGCTCAACCCCTACTCCGTACTCCCTACTCCTTACTTCGCGGTTACCAAGGACGCGACGTCGGCCCGAAACGCGGCCATAGTCTCCGCAATAAAGCGGTTCTCCTCGTCTTCGACCTGGCCCGCGTAGTCGCTCATCGCCGTGAATCCGAGGTTGCCGAGGAAGCGCATGATGGCACTCTCGCGCACGGTCACATCGAACTCACGTGTGAGCAGCGTCTGGTCCTCGGGGCCGCTGCGGAATCCGAGGGTGAACAGCACGCCGTTCCCCTCGAAGGGACGGCGGAGCGGCGAGCGGAGCAGACGCTCGGCGATCAGCGGCAGATGCCATTCGGGGTCCTTCGTGAAATGCATCGCCCAGCCGCGTTCCCGCGCGTTCTTCGTATGCACGAATTCGCCCTGCATGTTCGTGACGCCCACGGTGAAGAACGAGATTTTGGCCAAGGCGTCCACCCGAATCTGCAGCGTGTCGGGCATGGGTCGCGCGGCGCCCAGAATGGGCTGTAGCTGACCGTCGTGCGAACGGAATCGCACCGTGAGCAGCTGCTCCCGTGCTTCGGCGTCGAACCAGTCCGATCCATTGCGGTCGGACAGGCGATAGCGGTAGCTGGACGGTTCCACATACTTGCTGATGTACTTCGCGAACGCCGGGAAATTGCGCTTGAGACGGTCACCGCTGACCGTGATCTGCAGGGTAACCAACGTCGAGCCATCGCGTTGTAGCGCCGTCGCGATCGAGTCGACGGTAAGCAGGCGGCCCAACGCGGCCGTGGTGCGGGGCAGCATGGCGTGATAATCGGTCCGCACCGCCGCGGCCGGGCGTTCGGACGACAGGAACAGGGCGCGGGTGATGTCGTCGGCACGGCGTGGCGGCATCGGGCCGATCGCCTGATCGACGCGCGTGCGCCACGCCCAGTCGCTCTCACTGAGTTGTTCGAGTGCGATCAGGTGGCGCGAGTCGCCGATCTTGACCGGCATCGGCACCGCGGGGCGCGCCGTGAACACGTACTGGCCGCCGCTCCGACCGGCCTGGACTTCGAGATCGCGGTCGGCGCCGGTGCGGGTGGTCCGCATCCCGGTCCAGAGCGAGGTGTCGTTCCCCAGCTTCGAGGGCGCAAACGCGTAGCGCGCGATGCGCATACGTGCGGCCGAGAACTTCGGATTCCGCGCGACGTTCGTGAAACGCGCCTCAATGGCCGCGGCGAAGGCGTCTGCGTTCACCCTCGCGGCTGCCACATCTGAGCCGTAGGCAAGCACCGCCCCCCGGCAACCGCCAACGGTGATGAGGGTTGCCAGCACGGAGGCCAGCAGCACCGCGGATGATGTCGGGAGAGGTCGCATAGGCTTCCAGTACACCGCAGAACGCTCAGGTGGCACGGCCCGCTCGGCAAGCGGCCCGCCGCGATTAGTTTTCGTGATCCGCGTCGCCCATTGAACGCTGCACAGAACGCTGCATTTCTCGGTATCCGCTGTGTCTGACTCCGCTCCTGAAACCGGTCCTGATTCCACGTCCGCCCCGCGTCGCGACTTCATTCGCGAGTTGGTGGCCGACGATGTCGCCACCGGCCGATTCGGCCGTGGCCCCGCTACGCGTTTCCCACCTGAGCCGAACGGCTTTCTGCACATGGGACACGCCAAGTCGATCTGCCTGAACTTCGGCATTGCGCAGGAGTTCGGCGGCACGTGCAATCTGCGGTTCGACGACACGAATCCGGCCACCGAAGACGTGCGCTACGTGGAGGCGATTCAGCGCGACGTGCAGTGGCTGGGCTTCCAGTGGGATGGGCTGTATTACGCGTCGGATTACTTCGAGAAGCTGTACGAGATCGCCGAGTCGCTGGTGCGTAGCGGTAAGGCGTACGTCGATTCGCAGAACGAAGAAGAGATCCGCACGGGGCGCGGTACCGTGACGTCGGCCGGCACGCCAGGACCGTATCGCGATCGCACGGTCGAGGAGAATCTCGATCTGCTGCGTCGCATGCGCGCCGGCGAGTTCGCCGATGGCGCGCACGTCCTACGCGCGAAGATCGACCTGGCGCATCCGAACATGATCATGCGTGATCCGCTGCTACTGCGCATCCGTCATGCGCATCATTATCGTCGCGGGAACGACTGGTGCATTTATCCGCTGTACGACTTTGCGCACGGCCTCAGTGACGCCATCGAGGGCATCACGCGCTCGCTGTGCACGCTGGAATTCAAGGACAGCCGCGAGATCTACGACTGGCTGGTGAAGGAAGCCGGCTTCGAGAATCCACCCACGCAGATCGAGTTCGCGCGGCTGGAGCTTGACTACACCATTCTCAGCAAGCGCAAGCTACTGCGACTGGTGAACGAAGGGCACGTGACGGGGTGGGATGATCCGCGTATGCCGACGATCGCGGGTTTGCGTCGTCGTGGGGTGCGTCCTGAAGCGATTCGTGAATTCGCCGAGACGATCGGCGTGGCGCGCAAAGACGCGCGCGTCGAGATCGCGGCGTTCGAGCATGCGGTGCGCAACGACCTGAACACCGAAGTACCGCGCGTGTTATGTGTGCTCAATCCACTCAAGGTCGTGCTCACGAACTATCCCGAGGGGCAGGTCGAGGATCTCGACGCGCCGAGCTTCCCGCCGGATGGGCCGAAGACCGGGTCGCGCAGCATGCCGTTCTCGCGTGAGCTGTACGTCGACCGCGATGACTTTATGGAAGACGCGCCGAAGAAGTTCTATCGGTTGACGCAGGGCAAGGAGGTGCGTTTGCGTTTTGGCTATCTCATCACTTGCAACGAGGTCGTGAAGAACGACGCCGGTGAGGTCATCGAGTTGCGTTGTACGTACGATCCCGCCACGCGCAGCGGGCAGGCGCCGGATGGCCGGAAAGTGCAGGGCACGATCCACTGGGTGAGCGCGGCGCAGGCACTGTCGTGCGAGGTGCGGCTGTACGACCGCCTGTTCTCGCAGCCCGATCCTGACGCGGTGCCGGAAGGACAGGACTTCATTTCGACACTCAATCCGAACTCGCTGGTGGTGATTGCGGATGCCAAGATCGAGCCGAGTGTGGCGACGGATCCCGTGGGGTCGCGGTATCAGTTCGAGCGCACCGGCTACTTCATGAGTGAAGTGGAGAGCAGCACGCCGGAGAAGTTGGTATTCAACCGGATCGTGGGGATGCGGGACAGCTGGGCCAAGGAAGTGAAAAAGGGGTGAGTTGAAATGGCGGCGCAGGCGTATCGGGGGTGACGGTATTCCGTCGCCTCCGTGGCACGTTCTGGCATGAATGTGTTGTTGCCGAGTTGCGAAAACCGCCGAGAGCCGAGCAGACTATGGGTATGCCAATCGCGCACGAGCGACGCTGGTCGGTTGAGGATGTCTGGGCGCTGCCGGACGATCCGCGGCACCGCTATGAGACCGTCGACGGAGAGCTGCTGGTGAGCCCCATGCCGAGGTTCGCGCATCAGCGCGCGGTGGCCACGCTCGGGCTGCAACTTGGATGGTACTTGCGTGGCCAGAGCGTTGGCGAGCTGATGTTCTCGCCGTACGACGTGGTGCTGGACCCCTACACGTTGATGCAACCGGACATCCTTGTCATTGCGCCGGTGGGGGTGGACGTGGTGAGGGGCGAGGCGGCGCCGCCTGCACCGTACCTTGCCATCGAAGTGCTGTCGCCGCGCACGGCGCGCGCCGACCGGTTGCGGAAGCGGCCACGCTATCAACGTGCAGGGATCGAGTGCTGGTTGATCGACCTCGACTCTCAGTTGATCGAGCGGTGGGTGCCGGGAGAAGATCGTCCGCAAATCTGTGCTGAGGTCGTGAAGTGGCAGCCTGCTGGAGCGAGCGGGTCATTCGAATTGGACGTCTTGGCCCTGATGCGCGCGGTGCTCGGCACACGCGACGAGGGGGGGCTGGGCACTTCCGTCCAGTCGTGAATGCACTATGTTTGGTGTTCCGGCGGGCCTCGGCGCGGCGGAAAGCAGGTGCCCCTTAGCTCAATTGGCAGAGCGTCTGACTCTGACTCAGAAGGTTCTAGGTTCGATTCCTAGAGGGGCAATACAAAGCGCCGTCACGACTTAGGTCGGGACGGCGCTTTGTGGTTTCGGGTAACCGGGATGACCGGTACTCGGAGCAAGGATGTTGGCTGTAGTGCTTTTGTAGCTACATTTAGTTTATGCGATTCGAGTGGGACGCGGCGAAGGCGGCGAGCAACCTCGACAAACACGGCGTGGCTTAGCCGCACGCGATGCGAGCCGACAGGAGCGGAGGCGGTATGTCGAAGGGTAGCGTGAAACTCGCTGGGCGAGCCGGCGTGTTGGCGAACGCGCAGCCAGTTACTGGGCGCCGTTTTCCGCGCAGCGATACTGAGATCGCGCAGGCCGCCGGCAATGACCCTGATGCACGGCTAGCTACGAGGGCGGAGTTGGCGGGCGCCGTGCGCGCCGATAGGGCCGCCGGAAAAGTGCAGATCACCCTTCGCCTCGACGCGAGCGTGGTGAATGCGTATAAGGCCACGGGTAAAGGCTGGCAGACCAGGTTAAATGCGGTGTTGGCGGCCGACGTCACCGCTAGTGATTGGGACAGTGTCGCCGACGTGCTTGAGCGAGGGGCACAGCAGGCGCTCGCGCTCGCATCAAAGCTTCGAATGGCGTCGGTCGACCGATAGCACCAACGTGACGCGACGAATACATGGGATGAACGCGCACGCACCTACCGCGTCTACGACGCCTCCCTTTGAGCTCGATGAGTGGCGCCGCGTCACTGGGGGGCGACCTTGCGCCCGGCGCGTTATGGCTTATGCGGATCGGATCCCGCGCGGCCAAGCGGAAATGATCGCCACAGCTCAGTTGGCCCGCGAAACGATGCACAGCATTTGCCATTCGATGGCGGCGTTTTCCCAACATCGCAAATCCGACCGTCGATTTGCGCCCCAAAGTCGACTAGTGGTACCCCCCCCGATTCCGCGAGTGCGAAGCGCGTTGGATTTCGGCGCTTGGTGCTGCCAGGATGCTAGTCAAGATGTTCCACCGATTTTGTTGTCACGTTTTCTCGTGTGCCACAATAGGCGGAACATCTTTCCTCTCGTGCCAACGCGGCCTACCCTCAGCACATCAGCGAACTTCTCGCTGAGCGTCAGCACACACCAGGAGGTGTGCAATGTTTCGAATCAAGCTGCGTCACGGCCACGGAGTAACCGGCGATCAGTTCGAACTGATCGCCGTGTCGGAAGTGGAGCGAGAACTTCGGATCAGCAACCACGAGAGGTCCGCCCAGGAGGTCATAACGTACATCGACCTGCTTCGACGAGACCTTGATGTCGCAGCGGACGAGGCCAGAAAGGCCGACAAAGCCGGGCGCAAGCCAGGCTGAGTACGAAAGCTCGGGGCGCCTCTGCCGGTGCCCTGAGTCGATCAGGTCCACGCTTCAGACGACCGGCGTTTGCTGCCCCTATACCAGCAGTAGGCGTGGCTCTGCAAACCGCCGGCCCTGCGCGGCCGACTCAACGTGGGTGAAGGTGCCGTCGGGGAGTTCGATGATGTAGGTCATGCGCCGAGGCTAGGCCGAGGCGTCAGCGGGTCGTGAGCTCAAGATCACCATTCACCATTGTGTACCATTTATGGACAGGACTCTGTGCCGGAACAGAGCGGTGCGACGGCTGCTGAGTGAGCGGAGCTTTGGTGACGGAAAGCCATGTCGACCGTCTTCCGGGAACACTTACCAAGCTATAACGTATATGTTATGAAGAGAGACCTTCAGGCCGCGCTGGGCTGGTCTCTACGTCAGTTCGTTGGCCGACCAGAGTCGGAGCCGCAGCGCGACTTTGCTGTCGACGACCAGATTGGAGCGGCATCGACAAAAGATTTGCGGGAAATCAAAAGCGAGCTTCGCGCACTGCAGGCGGCGGGAGTCCCTCGTGATACAGAGCTCGGACGTCCAAACGTCGATCACTTCGCGCACAAGTGCAAGTTCGACCACGGGGCGACCGATTTCTACATCCTGAAAGCCAAGCCGTCAGGGTGGCGCTTCTACTTCATTGTCGATCAGTCCAACAAGACTTTCATTTTTCTCTATGTCGTCCAGAAAAAGCGCAACGCGCGAAACACCGATGATTACGACGTCTGCTGCAACGCGCTCAAAAAGCTTAAGGCGTTCCGCTCGCAGCGAATCCGCTGTCTCGCCGAGCTCCCCGATGCACTGGTCAGCTGACTTGTTGCTCGGGCATGTTCAGAGCGCGCTCGCTTGGCGGCTTGAGAATGATGCCGAACTTCGACACGCGCTGCAGCGGGACGTCTCGGCGGAACTGGCCGAGCAGCTCATTCGACTTCGTCGCTACCGCGGATTATCGCAGCAAGATCTCGCGGACGCGATCGGCACCAAACAGACCGCCATTTCTCGTCAAGAATCGGGCACAAGCAATATCAGCGTGAAGACGCTCGAGGCGATGCTCGAGGCCTTGAACGCCGTGTGCCGCATCGATCTGATTCCTGAAGAGATTGACGGCTTTCGCGAGAGCTTTCCGCGCTGGTGGGTGGACGCCGCTGACCGGCAGCTGACGCAATCAACCGCGGTCTTTCACACCTCGACGAGCGCGTTGGCGCAGACGGCCGACGCGGCACCGCGTGCCGTGACAACGATCAGCACTGGTGCGCTGAACACGTCGATGCTCGTTAGGCGCAGGCAGTTGGAGTTTCAGCAGGAGGTGAAATAATGGCGAAGTCTCCGCGTGCCCTCAAGGCCCCAGCAAAGTTGCCGTCCGCTCCCCGCAACGGCTTCTTGCACACCTTACCCTTGCCGACGACGCACGTTATCGCCAACAAGGTTCCGGTGCGGATTGGCGGCGTCGCCGTGCAAGCGGCGAGCTACAGCGAGCGCGTCAACCCTGCATTCATGGCTGGGCAGGATGTTCCAAGCAGGACTGCGCTGGAGTTCAATGTGAAGGCGGACTACGGCTGGGCGGGCGAGAATGCGATCATGCTCGTAGTTCACGCTGCGATTCAAACACCAACGGCACCTGTACTCGTGGACTGCAAGGTCTCGATCGGGATGGCGTTCGAGCGCGAAGGGAACACGAGCCAGGAGCAGCTGTGGTCCTTTGTAACGGAGGCCGGATTGCGCGTAGCCTTTCCCTTCGTTCGCGCGCACATCGCGACTCTGACGGGGATGGGATCGCTCGGGAGTCTCCTTATCGAGCCGCTGATGCTGAGTCTCGAGGAGTAGCATCTGTCTCCGCACGTTCCAGCGACGTATCAAACTCCTCCCTACGAGCCCGATCAGTGGCGCCGCTTGCGCCCCCAGATCGACTCTGACTCAGAAGGTTCTAGGTTCGATTCCTAGAGGGGCAATACAAAGCGCCGTCACGACTTAGGTCGGGACGGCGCTTTGTGGTTATTTCCCGCATGCTCCCCCGCACAGTGACCGCCGTTCTCACGGCGCTCACGTCGCTCACGGCGCACAAGCGAGTCGGATGGCACGCGGCGCTGGCAAGGTCGGCAATCGCGCCGTCTGCTCGACGGATCCTCGACTCTCCCCGATCGAGGCTCCGATGCCGAGCCCAAGATCGTCCACAGCAGGCTGTATGCCTGGGCTCGGATGGTCTCCTTGCCACGCGCGAGCGCGTGGTGCCAATCCGTGACGTCCTCAACGATGATCCGGTCCAGCCGCTCGTCGCCGACCGTCGGGTGGATGTGGCTGTCGAGGAGCATCCGGTACTGCTGCCGAGTCGTTGGTCGCAGCTCGCCACCGCGCTGCGCCCATGCTTCCCACCACTGGACCAAGTGCCGGGGAGGACACCGGCGAGCCCCCTCGCGCTCAGCTGAAGTTCGTGTGCTCGCAGATGGCGTGCACCAAGTGCGGCCAGAGCGCCCTCGGCCGGTCGTGGCCCATGTCTTCAACGAGGACGAGCTGGGCGCCCGGCACCAGTTCGGCGGTCCGTCGGCCGCCGCTGGGGTGAATGAGGGTGTCGTCCAGGCCATGAATGACCAATGTCGGCACGTCGAGCGTCTTGAGCATCTCGGCGCGTGAGCCGTCAAGGATCATGGCGGCGAGCTGCCGTGGCACGCCCGACGGGTAGTACGCCCGGTCGTAGCTGGCTGCCGCGAGCGCTCGCAGCTGCGTCGCGTCGCCGTAGCGACGCGACGCCCACACCAGCTCGCGTTCGGCCGCGGCCACGTAGCCGTCGCGGTCGGCCGGGCGCGGGGCGAACAGCACCTGCTGTGCCTCGGGCGTGGACTGGCCGTACTCCGGCTCGCCGGTCGACGACATCATGGAGGTCAATGACAGCACCCGGTCGGGGAACTCGATCGCCATCTTCTGGGCAATCATCCCGCCCATCGAGGACCCGATCACGTGTGCCCGCTCGATGCCGAGGTCCGTCAGAAGGTCCATCCCGTCACCGGCCATGTCTCGCAGCGAGTACGGCGCCATGGCGAGCGCGCGGTCAACGTCGTGGGAGGTCATTGCGGTGATGAAGTCTCCCAGATGGACCGGGTACTCCTCCAGCTTCGTCGAGAGGCCGCAGTCGCGGTTGTCGTACCGGATGACGTAGCGGCCGCAGGCCGCGAGCATGCGGCAGAAGTCGACGTCCCAGCCGAGTAGTTGGGTGCCGAAGCCCATCACGAGCAAGACCGCGGGGTGGGCCGGATCTCCGAACGCCTCGTGTTCGATCGTGATGCTTTTGCTGGAGGCGTCGGTGTGCGCAAGGGCCTGCTTGGGGTCCGTCGGGGGCGTCATAAGGTGTCTCTCTGCTCAGGCGGTTGAAGTCAGGGGTGGGCCGAGACCGACTAGCACGAGGCGCGGATCGATCGCGATCGCACTGCGGGCGCTGTCGTCGACGCCTAGTACGACCTCGCGGCGGGCCACCGATCGCGCCGTGGATGTTGCTCGCCGTCACACCTCAAACGAGACTCGCTTTGGAGTACGGGATCGCGCGAATGATCCGCTCGGCCACGAGTATGTTGATCATCCAGCCCGCGCCCATCATCGCGGCGCGGGGCCCTTCGCCGGGTGTGGTGCCGACCAGCACGAACCACGGCAGATGCGTCAGTACTTGTGTGCCCGCGCCCAGCCCGATGGCGTACGCACGGAGCATCCACTGGCCGTGCGAGACAAAGTCGCGACGCGTGATCGCCCACAGACTTCGTACCATCGAGAGCACCATCGCGGCGCCGAATGCGAGCCGTTCGAGGTAGAGCAGCAGCCCGTCGCCCGGAGGCCATGGATAGCACAGTGTCATCCACAGCCCCGAGAGTGCGGCCACCAACCCGCACGGGATCAGGATCCGACCCAGCGCACGATGCCACCCGTACCGCCGTTGCCGCAGGCCCGGCGCGAACTGCCAGGCGCCGAGCATACTAAATGCAACAACGGATGGAATGTGGAGCAGTAACGGCCATGGGGCCGCAAAGAACCGCGCATTCTCCGGCGTGATGGTCGCGCCGCCCACCAGTTGGCTGAGTCGTGCCACGCCGGCCAAGGCCGGTACGAGGCTCAGCACCATGAGCGCACCAGGGACACGAAAATCGGTGTAGGTCGATTTCATGTGTCGCTCATCGGAGCGCGCGCGGTGCGTCGCGCGGTGATCAACGGCATCGTCCTCGTCCTTGCTCGACGCGCCGCCGCGTGACGGCTAGCGCTGCGCGCTGCCATGCAGATTGACTCTGAGTCCGGCCATGATCGAGACGTCGTTGCGTGTCTCGGCGATGCCGGAGCCCGTGAGCGGTTTGAAGCCTGCGACGTAATCGCGCGCCTCGACGCGCAGGGCAACACGACCCAGTCCAAGTTCGCCGCCCAGCGCGCCGTAGCCGGCTACGTTGTGAGTGGCTTTCACGTCCAAGCTTCGGTAGTTGTAGCTGCGCGCGCCGGCGCCGGCGCCGGCAAACGGGCTCACGGTCAGGGCGTGTCCGGCGAATAGTTTGGGGGCGCGGTATTCGACGCCGAGATCCGAGGTGAAGACGTCGAGCTTTGGTGTGTTCGCCACCAGGCGGTCGCGGCTGCGCGCCCACCCGAACGAGCCGGTGATCGCGAGCGAGGGCTGGACGCTCCATGACAGCTGCACCGCGCTCGCCTGCGCGTCCTTGAGTACGCGGCGCTGGTCGCCGGTGGGAATAAGGCCGCCGCTGGTGAACAGAATCCCCCATTTTTTCGCCGGATCGGCCGACGACTGCGCCGCGGACGAGCGCGCGGTCGTGAAGAGCAAGCCGAGCGTCGCGGCCATCGTGAGCGTGGTGCGGGTGACGGAGGGGAGCGAGGAGCGGGAGGTGCGAGGAGCGGCGGAAACGGCGAATGCGTTGGACATGA
Source organism: Gemmatimonadales bacterium (assembly GCA_038316215.1). Lineage (GTDB taxonomy): Bacteria > Gemmatimonadota > Gemmatimonadetes > Gemmatimonadales > Gemmatimonadaceae > Gemmatimonas. The sequence goes on from JBBQAK010000043.1 coordinate 12,861, forward strand.
TGTGGACCCGGTGAGTGTGGCACGAGAAAGTGAAAACGCGACGTGGAGCTTTCTAGACAGCGATCCTTTGTATTAGTGTATTGTGTACACTGTTGAAGTGTACAGTATACACAGTTTATATTTTGTCAACACTCTTTCTCAAACACGCGATATGGCAGGTCGGAAAAAGCAGCATCCACTCCCTCACGCGGCGGGACGACCCACGGCAGCGGCGGCGGATGAATCCGCGTCGCGTGCGCTCACCCGCGACGACCTCATCGCGGCGGCAGCACGCGTTGATCCGGATCTTCGGCGTCGCAGCGAGCTGCTGTGGGAGGATCGTTCACGTCCGACGCGCGGCCCCAAGCCCGCGTTCACGCCCGACGACGTTGTCCAAGCGGCCATCCAGATTGCGGAAGCAGACGGCCTCGGGGCGGTCACGATGCAGGCGGTCTCCGCGCAGTTGGGCTACACCACGATGGCGATCTATCGCTACTTCCCACACAAGGAAGCGCTGCTCGACGCGATTGTGGATGCGGCGATGGGCGCGCCGCCGCGTCCCACCGAACCGCCCGGTGAGTGGCGCGCCGACGTGGCACGGTGGGCGCACGCGAAGCGCGCGATGTTGTGTGCGCGCCCATGGTTAGCGGAGCTCCCCTTCGTGGCCGCGCCACACGGACCGAACTGGCTCAGCTGGGTGGAAGCCGTTGTGGAACCACTGTCGCGAATTGGCCTGAGTCCAGTCGACACCGGCGAGATGCTCAGCGTGATCGACGGCTACACGCGCGGGGCATCCGACACGGCGATCTCCCTCGCGCGGGCGCGTGCCCGCGGGACGTCCGACGCCGAGTGGACGGCGGCGGTTGGCGCGGACCTTGGTCGCGCGATTGGCGATGCACGCTTTCCGGCCTTCGCGGCGCTGATGACCGCGCCGTCTGGTGGCCCTGCGCGAACGATGGAAGCGTCGTTCGACTTCGGGTTGCAGCGCGTCTTGGACGGCATCGAGCGCTATGTCGCGACGTCAAAGGCTACTGCGGCCCAACCCATAGTTGCACCGAAGCCCGTGCGCCGATCACGGGGCTGATAGCCAGCATTCGGTGGGCCGTTCCCTCGGCCGTGGTAACTGGGATCATTCGCTCGCGCATGTAGCGAATACACCCAACGGCCTTCGCCTTCGCAAAAGGCAGCGCGACGTGCACCGACGGACTACCGACGATGTGCGGCCGCGCGACCGACTGACGCCGCTCAGGACCGTGACTTCCGACTCGGATCGGGTCGCGCCCAGTTGGACGACGTGATCGCTAAAGCTCGGTTGGCCCGCGAAACGATGCACAATAGTTGCGATTCGACGGCGACGTTTGGCCAACAGCGCAAATTCGACCGTCGATTTGCGCCCCAAGATCGACTCTGACTCAGAAGGTTCTAGGTTCGATTCCTAGAGGGGCCATCACAAACGCCCTGCTTCGCAACGACTTGCGAGGCAATGCGTTTGTGCGTTCGGGACCTGCAGTAGGCGTCCCGGGCTTCCCAGTTCCGGATCCGTGCCGGTCGGCAGCCAACGTTGTGCCCGTCATTCGGTATTCGCGAACGCCGAACGATCCTGACGCTGTCAACACACGCGCTGCACCCGCTGGACGTCGCCGCGGCGCTGCACCTCGTTGATGAACCGGATTGCTCGTACGCACGGCTTAAAGATCTTGGTCACCGTCGACCGTGCAACCGCGATTTTCGTGGGTCCCTACGCCGATGATCGAACGATCTGCGCCTGACGATCAGGCGTCTCGCGGCTTCCGCGCCGGCACGATTCACGCGCTCGAATGATGAACCCGTCGCTCGTCGGTGTTCGCCCGTACGATGGCACGGTCGGGCACGTTCGGGCAGAAAAGCGCGCGCCGGGGTAACGTTGGGAATTGCTCCTTCGACGCGAGTGCCCGGCACGTTGTCGTGCGTCGCCCGTTCGCCTCCCCGCTCGGATCGCCGACTCATG
>JBBQAK010000168.1:0-8092 GCA_038316215.1 Gemmatimonadales bacterium
CAAGATGGCGAGCGCCGTGGCGACGGTCTCCGTCGGCAGGGCGCGCGACGAGCGGGCCCGCCGTGGCCGCACGGTGTGGACCGGCGGCTGCCGCCACCGCGACGCCGTTGCGCGCGGCACGCCGAGTGCGGCACCCAACCGCGCGCAGCCCACCGTCGGGCCGTGCGTCTCCAGGAGCGTGGTCACGAGGGCGCGATGGTCGCGTCGCGCACCGGATGATCCAAAAGCGCTGCCAGTTTTTTTTGGAGCGTGATCACCAGCTCCGCTCGCGCGAGTGCGTCACGCAGCGCTGCGTTCTCGTGCTCGAGCCGCGCCACGGTTGCCGTCTCCGCGGTCCCCGTGGCCGTCGGCCCACGGCGCTGTGACAAGGCGCGCCGCACCCCAGCCTGATATTGCTTACGCCACATGGTGAGGTGCGACGAGTACAATCCTTCGCGCCGCAACAACGCGCCCACCTCGCCAGGCGCGCGACACTGCACCGCGTGCTGCACGACGGCGGCTTTGTAGTCGGCGGTGAACCGCCGCCGTGTCCCGCGCACCGCCACTTGCGTCGACGATGACGCCAGAGAATCCTGCCCCTGCTGTCGTGCCATCGAACTAACCTCCGGTGCCCCCAGGGTACCTCACTAATTAGGCGAGAGATCTCGTCTCACACCATACTGGCAGGGGGGGTAGCGACCCGTCGCCGTCGATAACACTTCGACACCATCCAGCGACCGCTCGAGCCGTGCGTTCTTCAACGTGAACTCTACCCATTGAACACGAACAGTACCCGGTGCACCGCTCTCGACACTCCGCATATCACGAAGCAACCCATGCACGTACCCTGACGAATCGCGCGCTGCCGCGTCGCCACACACTCGCGCTACCAGTGCGCGCCCCGACGGCACCGCAATCACCATACGACTCGTGCCCGTCGCCTTCACATCAACGCGAGCCGAAAGCTCATCGACCGCGAGTGAGTCCAGCGAGGGATGTAGCGCGCCAACGATCCAAGTGCCCGGCTCCAGACCGTCGATGCCGAAACGCCCCAGACTGTCGGCCCTGATCGCGTGCGATTCACCGCGGTCGCGCGTGTTGACCAGCTGAATTGTCGCGAGCGCCAATGGCTGTGCCCGCACACTGTCGTACGCCACGCCGCGCAGCTTCCCCAAGGATGGTCGCGCTTGCGCCGACACGCCAAACACCGGCGCCAAACAAAGGAGTACCCGCCATACCCACCGATTCACATTCATGGGCAAACCATGCACCCAAAACATACCTCCCCGCAACACTTCCCGAAACGAAGGAAGCGACGTCACCAAACCCAAGGCAACGCCGCTTCCGACCGTCTCACACACGTTCACACCAATCAGCTTCCCGTGCGTCTCACACGGTAGCCACCGTGGTTTGCCGTCGGGCTGGATGCGGCCGTGGGGAACGTCGCTGTTCGGCGTGGGCGGTGGCTCCTCTCGCTGCCTGGATGTTCCCAGGGGTACGCGGCGTTCCCGAAACGCTGCCCCGCATGCCGTTCCTATCCACACGTACTGACGGCACCTCCCAAACCGCGAAAAGTGTCACTGTTTGCCGAGCATTAAATGCGTCATCCTACATCAGTTGCGGAGCAAGTCAGGGACGCTCTAAAATTGGAGTCTATGTGAAAAAGCTTTGGAGTTTCGCGGTCGTTTCCGTACTAGCACAAGCGCTGCAAGCGCAGGGAACGATTCAGGCGTCTCCTCCTGCACCGCGGCTGATGCGCGTCGGAGATTCAATAACGGTAAGGGTAGGAGCCGCGCTCGACATTAGACTCATCGGTGGAGGACGCCTGCTGGTTGTCGAAGGACGTCCAGCTCGGATTGTCGTATTTGGTGTGGACGGAAACGTAGAATGGGAGCAGACCCGAGTGGGAATCGGCCCAAACGAGCTACAGTTCCCGTATCGGATCGCCGACAGCAGAAACGGACTTACCGTGCTCGACATCGGCTCGAAGTCCCTGTTGTGGATGGACCGGAGCGGGCGCTACCTCAGACGGACGAACTTTGGACTCGACTTCGCCACGGTGTCTGATGTCGCCGTGATTGAGAATGGACAGGTGCTGATTGCGGGAGTCAGTGGTGATTATCGCGCGAGGGGATTCGCGTTGCACCTCTTCGATCGGGACCTGAAATGGATCCGTTCACTCCTTCCGCTATCGAGATCCCTCGACGTCAGGGCCGCTGGCTCGACCTTGGTAGGAGTGATTACGCTCATGGCTGACGGAACCGTGCTCTTCGCATCTTCGCTTAGCGCCGAAACCATCGTCCTAACGGCTGACCTACGCGTACTCCAACGCTTGCCACTGCGTGGCGTAGCCACGACCCGCGTAGATAGTCTGATCTCTAGGGAAGATGTTCCGGGCAAAGGCGAGAGAGTAACCGTCAATCAGAACGCTTCAGTCTTGGCCCAAGTTTTGGGCGGCCCGAGTGGTGGATTCCTCGCCATCGTCAGAAGCAAAGAAACATTCATCGTGCAAGCGTATCGCGCTGACGGAACCGTTTGGTTTACGAGGCATCTTACGCGCGAATCGGACGGCGTACCTTTTCAGACCGACTTGCAAGGGTGTTCCATAGTCACCTATAAACGGAGGAAAGATCAAATCGTGGTTCGTTCCGTTCGCCTTGCTCACTACTTTTCCATAGCTACCCGTGAGGATCCTTGTCTATGAACACGCGCATAGTTGCCACGCTCAGTATTGCCCTCGCGCTCTATTTGGTCTCACCGATTAGCACAGGCACGGCGCAGGGTGGACCACATCCGGGCCAGTGTGCGAAGTGCCAGATGTATCAGGCTGGACCGTTGGACGAGTGGTATACAGGGTGCTACGGTTCGACCGATGGATACTGGTCATGCGAGGACAACTATCCGTCCAATACGGAGTGTCATGCGTGGAATCCTGGCTGTTCCGCGATTGTCTTCGACCGCGCTGGGACCGCTGTGATCCCGCTTCAGTGCGAGGATCTCGCAACGTCGCCGCAGGCATGGTGGGAGCTCGCTTCGACGGCACCGCATACCTCAGCCGGCCTTGGCCGCGAGGAGACCAGCCCGCTGGGATTGTGGAGTCCAGTTGCGTAAAATGGTTATCGCTTTTCTCAGCGTACCATACGTAGTGGGTGCGCAGCTCGCACCGCGCGAGCGAAGCGACCCGTGGCGGCCAGCTCAATCCGGCATTGCGCGTGTCGCCGATTCGCTGGCCCAGCGTGGCGACACCGCGCAGGCATTGGTCGTCTTGCAACACGCCCTCACGCCGTTCTCAAAGGACGCCGAGGCGTGGCATCGTTACGGATTACTCCTTTGGCAATCGACTGGGAGTCGCCGGGACGGCTACATGCGTGATGTCAGCACCATCCGCGCGCTGTCCACGGCGGACACGGCGCTTCGTATGGCGACCAAGCTCGCTGCTGAGCGCGCGGACTATTGGGCCACACTCGCCCGCTTCAATCTCAGTTCCGGTGCGGGTTCCGTGCGCTACGCGGCATCGCAGAACTGGGATCGCGCCGCGCGAGCGGCCGAGCGCGTGGCCGACACCACACAGATGGCGCTCGCTGCCGCCGAGCGTGGCCTTGCGGCGTGGCGGCGATATCTCTCCATTCGAAATCGTGCGCTTATGTCCGAGGGGCGTACACTGCGGCTGCAAACTAATATGCGTTGGGAGCGTCGTAAGGCGCGCGATTACCTGGAATCGTATTTGCGGCGCATTACGCCACCAACCGGCGTGGGCGAGTATGAGGCCGCGTTGACGCGGTTTCAGACGGCGGAACGGCTCGCGCCGGCAAGTCTGCGGAACGCTCGGCTGTTGTACATGGCGCTCGCCGATGGCGGTCGGTGGCCCGAGTTATTGGCCACCGCGAACCGGCGTGCGGCGGCAAGCACATTTGATGGCCAAGCGCGTTTTGCCCGCGGACTGGCACTTGTGCGCATGGGCCAGTTGGCACCGGCACGGGCGGCCTTCGACAGTGCCCTAGCCACGTTAGAGGAGTCAGAGCGTGCACGCATCTTCAGTCTCGCGCGGCTCGTCGCGCCGGGTGCAGACATTGCTGCACGAGGTGGCTTGGATAGCGCGGCCTGGGCCTCGCTCTCACCAACAACACAACGCACGGCCGAAGCGTTCTTTTGGGCCGCTCGCGATCCCGACGCTGAGACGACCTACAACGAACTCGAGCTTGAGTTCCTCGCGCGCGTCACGTTTGCGGAGTTCACATGGACCGATGACGAGTTGGGGTTGAGTGGCGCCGATACGGACCGCGCTGAAGTCTTCGTGCGCTACGGCCCACCAGACGAAATTCTCACGATCCCCGGTGCCGCCTCGGTGATCTCGAATGAGCTGGTGGTGTCCGTCACGGAAGCGACATCCAGTCGTGACGATTTTGCCTCCACTTTGTTGTGGCTGTACCGCAGTGGTACGGTTTTCATCTTCGATCTGCCCCCGGGGTACGGGACCGCACGAATGCCCAACGTCGATCTGGGCTACGTTCGCGATGTGGAACGCGCTTCCCCCGTGCGCTGGGACAATGTGTCGCTTCCCACTGAAGTCGACAGCAGCGAGCTGCGTGTGGTGCGATTTCGCGGTTCAACCGATTCCCTCGACCTGCTCATTCTCGCAGAAGTGCCGCGTGTGGCGCTTCGTGACTCCACCCTTGAGGATGCGCTCTCCGCACGATTACACGTGCAGATCATCGACGATCGCGCCAACGTTCGACGCATCGCGACCGACACGCTAGCGGTAACCGGTCCGCCCGTCGCCGTACGCCGTTGGACGACGCGCCACACGTCGCGCGCTGGTATCGTACAACTGGAAGCGCGCAGTCCCGACAGTCGTCGCGTCAGCCGCGGCGTGGTCGTGACCGAAGGCCCGTTGCCCAATGGCTTTTCGGTGAGTGATCTCTTGATCGGCACACCACGCGACGCGAGCACGCGCCGACCCACGCGCTGGCAGGAGCTCCCCATCGAACCAACGCTCGGTACGTTTTTCTCCGGTGCGGGCGTGGCCGTTGGATGGGAATTGTATGAGGCAGCTCGCGATAGCGTTTCAGGCACCGCCAAGTACCGCGTCGCGCTCACCCTAGATCGCTTCGATCGGGGCGGGTTGAGCGGACTCGCCATTCGCGCACTGAACAGCGTAGGTGACGCGCTCGGCGTCACGCAATCGACACGCGACGGTATCTCCCTCAGCTACGATCGCACAATCCCGGTGGACGCCGGGATTGCCGTTCCGGTGCTCGCCGAGTCAATCACGCTCGACGGGTTCGGTGCCACCACCGGAACCTTTCGGGTCAGGCTCGACGTTACCGATCTGGTGACCGGACAACGCAGTGCACGCAGTGGGCTCATCCGTATCGTCCGATCGCTCCGGTGACGATGAGGTGCGCGCGTGAGACTCGCTACGATCCAACGCCCTTCGAAGGCCAACAAGGTCACCAGTGACGAGGGCGCAATGGTCAAGGATTTCGACGCGATCACGAGACGGAGGGGTACGTGATTTGCCTCGTCGGTATCGGTGATGTTCGACTGATGCCATATCTACGGGTCGCAGACTGTCATCTCTTCGACTCCGTGGCCGAGGCTCTTGTTTTCGCTACATCGCTTGATGTGCGCGCGATAGTACATGTACGCGTGGGGGAAGTTGAGTCGCTCTGCATCGATGCAACCGTCGTCCCGCCATCAGTGACGATCCAGCGGCAAGGTCTTGCGAATGTGGGACACGGAGAAGCAACGCTCTTTCGAGACGCTCTCGCTACCGCGTACCGTGAAATCGCGCAGCGTGTGCTCGGTGTGCACTGCTCACGCTGCCCTGTATGGGGCGCAGCGGTCATGCGAACATTTGCTGGTGACGTCTGCACCGTCCATACTCTCAGGCGCTATCTCAGTGAACGGGTGGGTCGGCGACGGTGTGCACTTGAGACGCAAGACGCGCGGATGTTGGTCACAGCGCCCGTGGTGCTTGCCATTTCGGCGCGGGCGCGCATCGGTTGTTCACTCGCGGTAGCCATTCGGGAATCCGGTGTTTCTGAGCGCACGTTTCGTCGTTGGCATCCGACGGTTGACCGAGACACCACCCAGCCACTGGCTACGATGCGACCTCGACGCCTCATCGCTGCGTGGAGTGGAGGGATTCTCCGAGCCATGTCGAACGCGTCGCATCGGTGTGCATTGATGAGAAGTCCAGCGGAGCGCACTGCCAAACGTCAGTGACCTGTTCGCGGTACTGGATGTCTTTGTGAGTTTCGCTTTTCCGCGCCGCCGCCCCGCAACGCAGCAAGCGGCGCCACCTCACCCAAGGCAACGCCGCTTCCAACCGTCTCACACACGTTCACACCCAATCAGCTTCCCGTGCGTCTCACACCGCGCCCACCGTGGTCCTAGTAGCGGTAGTGATCCGACTTGAACGGGCCCTGCGGGCTCACGCCGAGGTACGAGGCCTGCTCCGTGTTCAGCTCCGTGAGCTTCACACCGAGCTTGGGCAGGTGCAACCGCGCCACCTTCTCATCGAGATGCTTCGGCAGCGTGAACACCCGCTTGCCGTAGTTCTCGGCGTTCGCGTGCAGTTCGAGCTGCGCCAGCACTTGGTTCGTGAAGCTCGCCGACATCACGAAGCTCGGGTGACCCGTCGCGCAGCCGAGGTTCATGAGGCGGCCTTCGGCGAGGATCAAGATCGAGCGGCCGTTCGGGAGCACGAACTCGTCGTACTGCGGCTTGATGTTGATGCGCTTCATACCTTCGACCTTCTTGAGACCGGCCATGTCGATCTCGTTGTCGAAGTGGCCGATGTTCGCCACGATCGCCTTGTCCTTCATGCGACCCATGTGCTCGACCGTGATGACGTTCTTGTTACCCGTCGCCGAGATAAAGAGGTCGGCCACGTCCACCACGTCTTCAAGTGTGGTGACCTGGTAGCCTTCGAGCGCCGCCTGCAGGGCGCAGATGGGATCGATTTCGGTAATGATCACGCGCGCGCCCTGACCCTTGAGTGCCTGCGCGCAGCCCTTACCTACATCGCCGTAGCCCATGACCACCGCGATCTTACCGGCGAGCATGACGTCGGTCGCACGATTGAGTCCGTCGATGATCGAATGACGGCAGCCGTACAGGTTGTCGAACTTCGACTTCGTCACGGCGTCGTTCACGTTGATAGCCGGGAACGCCAACGTGCCCGCACGCTCCATTTCGTACAAGCGAAGCACGCCCGTGGTGGTCTCTTCCGACACGCCACGAATGCCAGCCAATACCTTCGTCCACCGGCCCGGGTTCTTTGCCTGCTGATCGCGCAGCAGATCAAGAATCACGCCCCACTCTTCCGGCTCGTTATCGCTGTCGAAGCCGGGGATCGTGCCGCTCTGCTCGTACTCAGCGCCCCGGTGCACGAGCAACGTGGCATCGCCGCCGTCATCAAGCAGCAGGTTCGGGCCCGTGCCGTCGCTCCACATCAGCGCCTGCTCGGTGCACCACCAATACTCTTCAAGCGTCTCACCCTTCCACGCGTACACCGGCGTGCCCTTGGGCGACTCCACCGTACCGTGCGGGCCAACGGCCACCGCAGCGGCGGCATGATCCTGCGTGCTGAAAATGTTGCACGACACCCAGCGCACATCAGCGCCGAGTTCCACGAGCGTCTCGATGAGCACGGCGGTCTGCACCGTCATGTGCAACGATCCCATGATCTTCGCGCCCTTGAGCGGATGCTTTCCCGCGTATTCCGCGCGCAGCGCCATCAGGCCCGGCATCTCGAATTCGGCGAGACGGATTTCCTTACGGCCCCACTCGGCGAGCGCGAGATCACGCACGGCGAACGTGGGACGAACAAGCGACGCCAATGGCGAAGCACCCTTTTCGGTAACGACGACGGTCGACATTTACGAATGATTCCTGAGGGAAGAGTCGGAACGTGACCCCACAGCGCATCGCGCCGTGGCGGAGAACAACGCGGGGCCGGTGGCATCGGAATCCACCGGTAACGGGACATAGCGGACGGCGGTAAAGCCGGCGTCGTGCAACCACGCCGTAAGTTCGAGCTGATCGAAGCCAAGCCACACGTGGCCCATCTGCTCGCGATAGCGCTCATGGGCATGCGGACGCATGT
>JBBQAK010000315.1:0-4767 GCA_038316215.1 Gemmatimonadales bacterium
TGACGACGAGGCGGTTGCCAAGCTCAGGAACCGTGCGGTCGGGTTCGTGTTTCAGTTTCATCACCTCCTGCGAGAGTTCTCCGCGCTTGAGAACGTGATGATGCCGCTGCGCATTGCGGGTGTTGCCGACCGTATTGCTCAGCAACGGGCCGAGCATTTGCTGGAACGCGTGGGACTGACGGCGCGTCGGCATCACCGGCCGGGTGCGATGTCCGGTGGCGAGCAGCAGCGCACCTCTGTGGCGCGCGCGTTGGCAGCGGAGCCCGCGCTCCTGCTGGCCGATGAGCCGAGCGGCAATCTGGACCTGCACAATGCTGAGCGGCTTCATGAACTTTTTTCGGAACTCGCGCGTGATCTCTCGTTGGGTTTGGTTGTCGTGACCCACAATCAGTCGCTGGCCGCCCGTGCCGATCGGGCGCTATTGTTGGAAGGAGGACGGTTGGTGGTTTCGAACGGTCTAGGGACGGAGGGCTGATGATCTGCGATAACTGCAAAGAGCGCGACGCCGTCGTGCATCTGACGCGCATCGTGGACAACGCCGTCACGCAGCTCCATCTCTGCGAGAAGTGCGCCGCCGCGAAGGGCGTGGAGACCACGGTCGCCGTGACGCAGCACCCGCTCGGAGACATTTTGCAGGCCGTGCAGCAGCAGGCGTCGACCACCAGTGAAGACGCCGCGGCCTGTTCGTTCTGCGGAGCCACCGCGCGTGACTTTCGGGCCACGGGGCGCCTCGGGTGCCCGCATTGCTATGACGCCATGGAGAAGAGCCTGCGCGAGCTGTTGCGTCGACTGCACGGCAGTTCTCGACATGTCGGGCAGCGGTACGACGCGCCGGTGACCCATGTTGCGACGCCGAAGCCTGACTCGATTCACGATCTGCGGGATCGCCTGGAGCGGGCGGTCGAAACCGAGCAGTTCGAGTTGGCCGCCGAGTTGCGCGACCGCCTCAAGGTGATCGAATGACGGCCCCGCGACCGAGCCTAGATCTGTCGCTGCTGCCCGATGGTGGGGTGCGGTGGCTGGACGCGTCGGGGCCGAACTCGGATATCGTGATCTCGACGCGAATGCGTCTGGCCCGCAACGTGTCGGGGTACGCCTTTACGGGGCGCGCCCGCGACGGTGAGCGCTTGCGGATGCTGGCCCAGGTCCGCGACGCCCTCGGCGCCGTACCCTCGTTGAGTGGCAGCCTGCTGGTTCGTCTCGAGGAGCTAGCGACGGTCGACCGGCAGTTGCTGCACGAGCGGCATTTGGTCAGCAAGGAGCTGGCGGGACTTGATCCGCAGCATCCCCTGCGATCCGGCGCCGCCGTCTTCCTGGGCGAATCGGTGGGCCTGCTCGTGAACGAGGAGGACCATCTCCGGCTCCAAGCGCTACGGTCGGGGTTCGCCGTTCCCGAAGCGTTTGAATCCGTTCAGCGACTGGATCGCGAGCTCGGCTCGCAGGTGCCGTACGCGTTCCATCGCGAGTTTGGCTTCCTGACAGCCTGTCCGACGAACGCGGGTACGGGGCTTCGCGCCTCGGTTCTGATCCATCTGCCCGGGCTGGTCCTTACCAAGGAAATTGGCAAGGTGCTGGCCGGGTTACAGCAGATGGGGCTCACCTATCGCGGATTGTACGGCGAAGGCAGTGAGGTGGTCGGGAATTTCTTCCAACTGTCGAATCAGACGACGCTTGGACGCTCTGAGGAAGAGCTGCAGGACCTGCTGGTCCGCGTCGTACGGCACGTGATCGAACGCGAGGAGGAAGCGCGTCGTGTCCTGGTCCGTGATGCGGGCTATATTATCGAAGACAAGTTGTGGCGCGCCTACGGAACGCTGCGGTATGCCCGCAGTCTGACCTTCGACGAAGCCATGAACTATCTGAGTGGCGTACGTCTGGCGGTCGGCCTGAAACTGATCACTGGCCTCAGTGTATACACACTCAACAAGCTCCTGATCTTTGCCCAGTCGGCGCATTTGGCTCATCTCGAGCAGCGTGCGCTGACGGAAAGCGAGACCAATCTGGCGCGCGCCAAATACGTTCGACAGGTATTGGTGAGCGAAGGCGGCGGCGTCGAATGATCCGCTTCCCTACGACCCTGAGGGGACGATGAACGGCTACAACTTCACCGAGCGGGTGCGAAAGGTTCTCGCGATGGCACGCGAGGAAGCGGCACGTCTGCACCACGAGTATGTGGGCACCGAGCATATCCTGCTCGGCCTGATCCGCGAGGGTGAGGGCGTTGCGGCAGCGGTGCTGCAAAACCTCAACGTGGATCTCGACGACGTCACCCAGAAGATCGAGGACACCGTCAAGAAGGGGAAAGCGGCCCAGGCCACCGGACCTGATCTGCCGTATACCTCGCGCGCCAAAAAAGTGCTGGAGCTCGCGATGGCGGAAGCCCGCGATCTCAATCACAGCTACGTCGGGACCGAACATCTGCTGCTTGGCCTCCTTCGTGAAGAGAAGGGGATTGCCGCACAGGTGTTAACGGACGCGGGCGTCAATCTCGAAGCGGCGCGGGCGGAAACGCTGCGCTTGCTCGGTACGGAAATGCCGCAGGGTGGACAGGCGCCACAGGCCGAGAAGGCCGGCAGCGCTCCGCCGTCGGCTGCACCGGCCAAGGGCGACAAGAAGTCAAAGACGCCGGCCCTCGATCACTTCTGTCGCGACCTGACGCAGCTGGCCGCGGAAGGCCAGCTCGATCCTACGATCGGGCGCGCGAAGGAAATCGAGCGCGTGATGGAGGTGCTGACACGCCGGAAGAAGAACAACCCGGTGCTGATCGGCGAACCGGGTGTGGGCAAGACGGCGATCGTGGAAGGACTCGCGCAGCTGATCGCCAACGGCGACTGCCCGGATTCGCTCCGTGACAACCGCGTGCTATCGCTCGACATGGCAGCGGTCATTGCCGGCACGAAGTACCGTGGGCAGTTCGAAGAGCGCCTCAAGGCGGTCATGAACGAGATTGCCCAGAACAAGCAGGTCATCCTCTTCATCGACGAGCTGCATACGCTCGTGGGTGCTGGCGCCGCAGAAGGCGCGATCGACGCCAGCAACATGCTCAAGCCGGCGCTCGCGCGCGGCGAACTGCAGTGCGTCGGTGCGTCCACGCTGAACGAGTATCGCAAGTATATCGAGAAGGACGGAGCACTCGAGCGTCGATTCCAGACGGTCGTGGTCGAGCCGCCCTCGATCGATGAGACCGTACAGATCCTGCAGGGGCTGCGGAAGAAGTACGAAGACCATCACCGGGTGAACATTCCCGACGAGACGTTGATCGCCGCGGCGAAGCTGTCGGAGCGGTACATCACCGACCGGTTCCTGCCAGACAAGGCGATCGACGTGATCGACGAGGCGGGCGCACGCGCGCGCCTGGCGGCGCAGGTACCGCCGGCCGAGGTCGCTGAGCTCAAGGAACAGCTGGAAGCGCTGAACGCCGAGAAGGAAGCAGCGGTACGCGACCAGAACTTCGAACGGGCCGCATCGTTGCGCGACAACGAGCGCGATCTGCAGACGCAGATCCGCCGGAAGCAGGAAGACTGGGAGCAGCGACGTCAGTCGCATCGGCCCACGCTTGGTGAGGAAGAAATCGCGTTCATTGTGAGCCGCTGGACGGGTATTCCCGTCACGCGTCTCCAGGAAGCGGAGACGGCGCGACTCCTCCGGATGGAAGACGAGCTGCACGAGTCCGTGGTTGGCCAAGACGAAGCCATCAAGGCCCTCGCGCGCTCGATCCGTCGCAGTCGCGCCGGCCTGAAGGATCCGCGCCGTCCGATCGGCTCCTTCATCTTCTCGGGGCCCACGGGCGTCGGTAAAACCGAGCTCGCGCGGTCGTTGGCCAAGTTCCTGTTTGCCGACACATCGGCCCTGATCCGTGTCGACATGAGCGAGTACATGGAGAAGTTCTCCGTGTCGCGGCTCATCGGCGCGCCGCCGGGGTACGTGGGCTACGAAGATTCCGGCACACTCACGAAGGCCGTGCGCCGGAAGCCCTACTCGGTGATCCTGCTGGACGAGATCGAGAAGGCGCACCCGGACGTATTCAACATCCTGCTGCAGGTGCTCGATGAGGGTCACCTCACGGACAACTACGGCCGGGTGATCGACTTCAAGAATACGGTCGTCATCATGACGTCGAACGTGGGCGCGAAGGACATCACGCGGGGGAAGTCACTCGGATTCGCCGGCAATGATGCGCGCGGGGATTTCGAACGCATTTCGGAGAAGGTGAAGGAGGAGATGGGGCGCGTATTCAACCCCGAATTCCTGAACCGTCTCGACGACGTGATCGTATTCCACCCGCTCGGCAAAGAGCACATCTCGAAGATCGTGTCGATCCTGTTCGCCGACGTGCAGAAGCGTCTGGCCGAGGAGGAGATCACGATCAAGCTGACCGACGCGGCAACCGAGTTCCTGGTTGACCACGGCCACGACGAGCATTACGGCGCTCGCCCGCTCAAGCGGGCGATTCAGCGGTACATCGAAGATCCGCTGTCGGAGAAGATTCTGACGGGGGATTTCTCCAAGGGTGATGAGATCGAAGTGGCGGTCTCATCGACGGAGAAGGAGAAACTGGAGTTCCGCGTCCTGTCCCCTACGCCTCAGGCGTAACGCAGGATCAGCGGCGGCCGGACCCATGGGGTCCGGCCGCTTGCTGTTTCGGTGTATATTCAACGGCTATGCTGAAGAGCGTCCCTAAAAGAGCGGCCCAGTTGGTGTTGGCCGGTATCGTCCTCTGTGCCTCTGTGGTTGCCCCTCGTGCGGCGGCGGCCCAGGACGTGACCG
>JBBQAK010000149.1:0-8736 GCA_038316215.1 Gemmatimonadales bacterium
GATCGAAGTCGAGCACGAGGTTCAGTGCGGCCACACCGGCAATGGCGAGGTTGATTCCGATCGCAAGAGGGCCAGACGAGGTGAAGTAGCCGATCGAGACGCCGAAGAGCGACAGCACCATCGAGCCAACGTAGAACAGGCCGATGCCGATCATGGCGGCGAGCATCATGCGCCGAAAGCCTTCTGTCGCGCGCAGGATATTGAAGCGATAGAGGAGAAACACCGAGGCGGCGACTCCGAAGGTGAGCAGCACGGCCTGCTGCGGCAGACCGGCGAAGCGCAGGTTGTACATGGCCGACACGGCACCGAGAAAGATGCCCTGCAACGATGCGTAAATCGGCGCACTCCACGGGGCGGTCTGCGGTTTGAAGCTGGCGATCATGCCCACGATGAACCCGCCGATTCCGCCCAACAGCATGGCGGGCATGAGCAGGTCAAGATTACCGGTCGCGAACTGTTGCCAGGTCACGGCCGCCGAGAAGAGCACGACCGCGAGTAGAATGGCGGCCTTGCCCGCCACGCCGGCGGTGGTCATGGAACCCGAGCGCGAACCAGCGGCGGTGGCACGTGCCGCGTCGGCCAGGCGAGTAAGAACGGGATTCGATGTGCGCATATGTGATCGTCGTCGGGAAAGGTGAATCGGTGTACTGGGACAAGATACCCCACAGTGCTCAGTCTGGCCGCTCTTGATCCATCAAGTTTTCCTGATATATTAAAAGATGGCAACAGCGCAGATCGATCTGTCCCGCTCCACCCGAATCTTCCACGCCCTGTCCGATGAGACCCGTCTGGCGGTGGTGCAGATGCTCGGTGGTGGTGAGCGGTGCGTCTGCGACCTCCAAGACGCCTTGGACGTTGCCCAGTCGCGACTCTCGTTTCACCTCAAGGTGCTCAAGGAGGCCGGGATCGTGATTGATCGGAAGGAAGGTCGCTGGTCGTATTACACCCTCGTTCCGGTGGCCCTCACCGAAGCGCACGACATCGTCCACGCGCTGGCAACGCCGCCGATTCTCGGCGGTCCCGCGCTCACCGTGCTGGGACGTTGCTGCGGCTAGCGCAGTAGAACTCTGCTCCAGTTCCCAACCACAGACACGAGGCTTCCAGTCATGACCGCTCCCATTGGCATTTCCTCCCGGAAGTCGGTCGCCCCGACGGACGTCACCGACGTCGTCCGCGAGAAGTACGGCGCGGCCGCTCGCCGCGTGCTTGCGATCAGCGAGCCCACCTCGTGCTGCGGGCCGACAAGTTCGTGTTGCGGTGGCACGGAGTTCAACGGCGCCGTCGACCCGATCACCTCAAATCTGTATGTGAACGGCGAGACCGATGAGTTGCCTGACGCGGCGGTGCTGGCGTCACTCGGCTGCGGCAACCCGACCGCGCTGGCCCAGCTCGAGCCCGGCCAAGTGGTACTCGACCTTGGCTCGGGCGGCGGCATTGACGTGATCCTGTCGGCGCGACGCGTCGGTCCCACCGGCAAAGCGTACGGCCTCGACATGACCGACGACATGCTCGCCCTCGCGCGCCGGAACGCCGCCGAAGCCGGGATCCCGAACATCGAATTTCTGAAGGGGCAGATCGAGTCGATTCCGCTTCCGGACAATAGCGTCGATGTGATCATCTCGAACTGCGTCATCAACTTGTCGGGTGACAAACGCACGGTGCTGGCCGAAGCGTTTCGCGTGTTGAAGCCCGGCGGGCGATTCGCGGTGAGCGACGTGGTCGTACGCGGCGCCGTCCCCGAGGCGGTGCGCCGCAGCATGGAATTATGGGTCGGTTGCGTTGCCGGTGCCCTCGAAGAGAGCGAGTTCACGCGCCTGCTCACCGACGTCGGCTTCATTGACGCGTCCGTTGAACCGACGCGCTTCTACCGCAGTGAAGACGCCCGCCAGTTCCTCCAGGAAAGCGGCGTGGATGTGAACGCCAATCTCGACGAGATCGATGGCAAGTTCATGGCCGCGTTCGTACGTGCACAGAAGCCGGGCGCCACGGCGTGAGCGGCGGGGACGTCAGTATTTGCGCAGGTTCGCTCGCGACCGCTTGCGGGCCCCCGTAAATCCCGCTTCCCTTCACGTATGGATTCGAACGCACCGCGCCGCTACGACGAGCAGGAAACGTCGCTGATCCTCGAGCAGGCGAGCCGCCTCGACGTCGATGAAGCGCCCGACGATCAGCGTGCGCTGAGCGGCGCTTCGAGCGCATCGTCTGGTCACGGTCTCACCTTGGCCGAGCTGCAGTCGATCGGTGAAGAGGCCGGGATCTCTGCGGCGGCCGTGGCGCGCGCAGCGGGCGCGATTGCCCGCGGCGACCACCTGCCTCCTGAACAGCAAACACTCTGGGGACTCCCAGTCGGCGTGGCGCGGACGGTCGTGTTCGATCGCCGTGTGACTGATGCCGAATGGGAGCGCATGGTGGTGCTCTTCCGGCGCACCTTCGGTACGACCGGCGTGGTACGCGGCGAAGGATCGCTGCGGGAGTGGGCAAACGGTCGACTTCGCGCGAGTCTTGAACCCACGGCGCAGGGCGGTCATCAGCTTCGCGTATCGACGCGCAAGAGCGACGCCCCGCTGTTCAACCTCCTCGGCACGGTGTTTTCGGTACTCGGCCTCTCGATGGTCGGTGTGGTGGCACTGCAGACCGGATTCGATCCGTCGGCGGCGTGGTTCGGCCCCCTCGCGATTGCCGTGAGCGGACTCTCCGCGCTCGCCCGCAATGCACTCGTCCTCCCACGCTGGTATGCCGCGCGTGCGAGGCAGATGTCGACGATCTCGACCGGTGTGTCAGAGATCGTGAACGACAGCGAGCCATCGGTCGCGCGCCTCCCGTGATCGACCAGGCGCCGATCCCTTACGGGATCGGCGTTGGGCGCTCAGAGAGGTCGTTGCGTACGTAATGCTGGAGTAGTTCCTCGGCGGCCGGCAGATATGCCTCGACGGGCGGCAGGCCGCCATCCAAATTCGGGCCTGCATCCCGGAACACGGCCGCGATACCGTACGTCAGCGCATTGAGATCACGATGCTCGTGCACGCAGGCGTCGAGTAGCATGACCAGATAACTCGCCAACACTTCCGGCGTCGGTTCGCGCACCGAGCGCCATCCGATTCGCTCGAGCCCACGCGTGAGTACGAGCGCCGCGCCCCCACCGCCAAGCCCCGTATCCTCGCGAAAGCGAGCGTTCAGCCTGTCGAGACGAATCATGGGCGACTCACCTACTGCGCCACGACGTTCGCACTCAGCGCCTTCGTCAGCCGATAGAGAAACTCCTGCCCCTCGTAGTAGCTCTTGATGCCCATGCGCTCGTCGCGTCCGTGCGCGCGCGCGTCGACGGAGGGATCGGCGAAAAGTCCCGACACGCCGAAGGCTGGCACGCCGAGCGCGCGGAAGAAGCGGGAGTCGGTCGCTCCGGTGCTCATCGTGGGAATGATGGGCATCTCGCCCCAGAGCTCCTTCGTGATGCGCGCGACGTTCTGCATCAGTTCAGGAAGCAACACGGACGGCGGCGAGGCCGGACGCTGTGAGCGGATGACCACCTGCACTGTCGTGTCGCCGATGGCCTTCGCCAACTCGGCCTGCACCTGCGGCGCGGTCTCCGTGGGATATACACGACAGTTGATGTTGGCCTCGGCGAGTTGCGGCAGCGCGTTCGTCGCGTGACCACCCTTGAGCTCCGTCGCCACGCACGTCGTGCGCAGCATCGAGTTGTACTTGGGATCGGCCGTCACGACGGCAATGGCCGACTTATCTGCCGGATTCGCCACGAGTGCCTTCATGGCCTTGCCCATCGCCGGTTCTTCCAACGCAGCGGTCTGCGAGAAGAAGGCGCGTGTGACGTCATTCAATTGAATCGCGAACTTGTAACGGCCGACTTTCGACAGTGCATCCGAGAGCGACGTGATCGCGTTGTCATCGCGCGGCACCGAGGAGTGTCCGCCCTTGTTTGTCACGCGCAGCGTGAAGTTGGTCGTAATCTTCTCGGTGGCCTGTACGCTGTTGAACAGAGGCTTGCCGTCGCGCAGCGTACCGCCGCCGCCTTCGTTGATCACCAGCGCGGCATCCATGAGCTCCTTGTGATTCTTGAGCAGCCAATCCACGCCGTTGGCCGGACCACTTTCCTCGTCGGCGGTCAGCGCGATGATGATGTCGCGATCGGGCACGAACCCTTCGCGCTTCATGCGATACACGTTCGCCACGAAGATTGAGGCCATAGCCTTATCATCGGCCGTACCGCGTCCGTAGTAGTAGCCGTCGCGTTCGGTGAACACGAACGGATCGAGGTCGGGTGACCAATCGGCCTTGAGCGCTTCGACCACATCGATGTGGGCCAGTAGCAACAGCGGCTTAGGCGCGTTGGGGCCACCCTTGCCGCGAATGCGCGCCACGACGTTGTGCTTCTCCGGGCGCGGACCGCCAACGAAAATATCGGCGGCAGGAATGCCGGCCGCCTTGAAGCGCGCCGCCATGGCGTTCGCCGCCGTCGTAATGTTGCCCGTTTCGACACCGGTATTGATCTCCACGAGCTCTTTGTAAATCTCGCGGGAAAGCTGCTGCTGGGCGCTGAGTGCGGCCGGGTTGAATATGGGCACGCGCGGCTGCGCCGACGCGTCAGTCGACGCGGCGAGCGTCGCGCTCAGACCGACCAAGGGCACGAAGAAACGACGCATACGGACTCCACGCTGGGGAAGTGAGACGATCAGGCGCATCAGTGCTTGCCATCAAGGGAAAAGGCGATCAGCTCGGCATTGTCACCGCCACCAGTAGCAATGACGATGTACTGCACGCCATTCGCGCCGCGATACGATATTGGGTTGGCGTACCCGCGTCCCGCGGGGAGGTCGGCCTGCCATGTGATTGACCCATCACGGGTATCGAGGGCATAGAGCACCGATCCGCCCCCCGTCGCGAAGATGAGCCCACCTTTCGTGACGGTGCCACCGACGGCTCCGGCCACGCCGAGCGGTGGCAATTTCACGTTCTTGAGCAGCGGGTGATTCCGGATCGCCGGCGTATCGCCAAGGGTGACCTGCCAACGACGCTTCCCGGTGTCGAGGTTAATGGCCGTCATCGTGCCATAGGGGGGCTTGATCAAGGGCAGCTGTTCGGGGGGCGCATGATCAGCCTTCCCCGAGTCAGGATCGGCAGTCACGCCGAGGCCGCTGCGCACGAGGTCGACGGTATACTCGAAACCGATCGTGTCATTGGGGACCCCTTTCTGCACGCGATACAGCACCGGATTATCGGTCCCCTTCACGTACAGGGTGTGCGTTTCGGGATCATACGATGTGCTACCCCACCCCGCTCCACCGATCGAGCCTGGCATGACGATCGTTCCTTCGAGCGACGGCGGCGTGAAGATCGGGCCGCTTCGGTACTTCGAGAACAGCTCGAGCGCGCGGCGCTTCAGTTCGGGAGTGAAATCGATGAGTTCCTGTTCGCTCACCGCCTGCCGCGCGAACGGTGCCGGATTGGTCGGCATCGGTTGTGTACGCGCGGCGCGCTCACCCGGTACGTCACTCGCGGGTACGGGGCGTTCCACGATCGGCCAGATCGGTTCTCCGCTCGCGCGATCAAAGACGTAGATCCACGCGGTTTTCGAGGGAACGGCGACGACGTCACGCGGCTTGCCCTTCCAGGTAATCGTGGCGAGCACCGGCGGTGCCGGCAGATCGTAATCCCACAGGCCGTGATGCACGAGTTGATAATGCCATACGCGCTCGCCGGTCTTCGCATTCAGGGCCACGACGGATTCGGCGAACAGGTTATCACCCTTGCGATCGCCACCGTACCAGTCGTTCGTGGGCGTAGACACCGGCAAGAACAACAGACCGCGCGCCGCGTCGAGGCTCATCGGTGCCCACACGTTGGTGTGCCCCATGTACTTGTACGAGCCGTCTTCCCACGTGTCCCATCCGACCTCGCCGGAGTCCGGTATGGTATGGAAGCTCCACACGCGCTTGCCGGTTCGGACATCGAAGGCCTGCACGTCGCCCGGTGGATCGTCACGATAGCGGATCCGATCTCCCACGCCATTCCCGACGATGACCAGATCGCCGTAGACCACCGGCGGTGACGTATTCGTGTATTGCAGCTGATTGACGGCGCGACGGAGTTCCTTCGTGAGATCAATTTCGCCGTTCACACCGAACGACGGGATCGGCTTGCCCGTTGACGCATCAAGCGCAATGAGCTTCCAGCGCGCATTGATGAAGATCCGTCGCCCGTCGCTGGACGCCCACGTCGCGACGCCGCGGTGCACGAAGCCGGTGCCGTTGGATGGCTGCCCCGTGCGCCACATTTCCGGATCGAACTTCCAGAGTTCGCGGCCGCTGCGCGCGTCAAGTGCGGCCACCGCCGCATACGGGGTGGAGACGTACATCGTGTCGCCGATGACGATCGGCGATGCCTGAAACAAGCCTGGTCGGGCCGCCTTCTGGTTCACGCCGGCGCGCACACTCCGCTCTCCGGTGTTCCAGCGCCACGCCACTTGCAGTCGACGCACGTTG
Organism: Gemmatimonadales bacterium; assembly: GCA_038316215.1. Classification (GTDB taxonomy): domain Bacteria; phylum Gemmatimonadota; class Gemmatimonadetes; order Gemmatimonadales; family Gemmatimonadaceae; genus Gemmatimonas. The sequence goes on from JBBQAK010000149.1 coordinate 6,498, forward strand.
CTGCGGTCGATGTCAGTGATCGGGGCGTAGCGCATCGCTCCCGGATCACCACTGGTATTCGCCCAATCCACGCGCTGCCCGAACGCGACCACGGGCGTGGAGCCAACAAGTAACGCGCATGCAACAGCGCATCTGGCAACGAGGAGATCGGTGCGCATTATCTAGCCCTCGGCTCGCCCAGCTTCGCAACCGTCCGCACGTAGTCGGCGGCATCGGCGTGCGTGGCCCACCACACCTTCCCCGCACCCTTCGCCTGGATGTGCGCGATGAGCAGTTCAAGCGCAACAATACGCGAGCGATGGCCGGATACGTGCGGATGCAGCGTCAGCACGAACATCGTGCCTTCCTCGTAGGCCTTGTCGAATTCGTCCATCCACACGCGGGCGACGTCACGCGGGTTCATATAGCGCTCACCCCGCGGATCGAACAGCGGCGCGTCGTCGAGAATCCACTGCACCGGCAACTCCACAAGCCCTGTAGGTTGTCCGCGCTGCAACAGCTCGTACGGTGCATCATCCGCCATCAGCGAGCTCTCGTAGCGAAAGCCCATATCGCGGAGAATGGTCAGCGTGTTCGGACTGAAGTTCCAGCTCGGGGCGCGGTATCCGGTGGGCTTCTGCCCGGTAAGCGCCGTGAGTTCGGACACCGCTTTCGTCAACAACGCGCGCTCGGCCGAATCGGGGAGCGTCATGTTGAGCTCGTGAATCCAGCCGTGTACGGCGAACTCGTGTCGTCCACTCTTCTTGATGAGGTCGGCCATCGTTGGCGTGATCGCAAGACTGACCGACGGGATAAAGAATGATGCGGGAATCTTGTGCTGGTCGAGCAGCCGCATGATCCGAGGCAGACCGACACGAGCACCGTACTGCATCTCGGCCAACGATCCAACGGTGGGCTCGCCGTAGCGGATGGCGATGGTCTCATTGTCGACATCAAACGAGAGGAGGACCGCCACGCGTGCGCCATCGGGCCACGCGGTTGGTTGCAGCGAGCGACCGGCGCGGACCTCGTTCACCACGGCCTTCACGCTGTCCATCGACCACTTCCATCCCGGCTTCGCGGCGGTGACCGGCACCGGCTGCGCCTGCGCCTGGAGGACGGCGGGGCTGCAGGCGAGCAGTAGAGCGAGCGAGAATCGATGCATGTGAGTTGGCCGACGGTAAGAGAAGGTCTCGTGACACAGTTGTATCAGCGAGAGGGGTCGAGCGCTATGGTTGCCCCTGGGGCTCCGGCCAAGGCCCCTCGAGGCGGAGCTCGCAGAGCATCGACGGTGCGTCAGGATCGTCAACATCGAGAACCACAAAAACCTGCCGCTCGTCGGCACGTCCGCAGGCAATCCCTTCAACCTTGAGCGGTAACAGCTCCCCCTGCGCTCCGCGAAGCAAGGCATAGCGCAGGATCGTGGCATCGCCGCGCGGATCGATCACGCCGATCGCGCTTCCCGCCACCTCACCGTCACGCCGCGAGTCGGGGGAACCCTCGGCGGCAGCGGTATACAGAATCACGGGGCGTGACGAGCGATCGCCCCAGGCGAGCGTGGCGTCGGTAAAACTCAGGCGAACGCCGTCGGCCTCACCGAGCGTGTACTGCCGCACCCGCGTCGGCGTAGGCGGCGGCACGTGATCGGGCTGCGAGAGATAGGCGCGTACTGATGGCCAATGCACATCGCACGTCGCATCCAGCGGGACCAGATGCTTCGACGCCTCGCCGTTTCCGCGCCCGAACAGCCGAAGCACGTCGCCGATCAGCACGGCCCCTTCCACGTTCATGTCGCTGCCCGAGAAGTTTGTGGTCTCGCGAAGCACGTCGTACAGCCCGGGCGCCGCAATAAGTGCCTGCGCCTCATCGGATTCGCCAGCCCTCAGCACAGTGACGATCCGCTGGCGCTTCTTCGACGAGCCTGAGCCGATGGCGAGCAGCATCGGCCCTTCTGGTCCGTCGATGCTCACGAGGGCTTCGAGATCGAATTTCTTCTTCTTATTGCCGCGCCCTTCGTCGAACAGACGTACGCCGTCGGCACCGGCGGGCAGCATCACCGACCCGGCGAGCCCGGTGGTCGGATCCACCAGCGCAATGAAATTCGCGTCATCCTGGACAACGGCCAGTCGCTCGCCAACCCACGCCAGTCCCGAGCCAGCCCGCACATGGGCCGGCCGATCGAGCGCGTGATCGGCGCCCGCCGCGTATCGCAGCGGGACCTGACGAACGAGGTGCACAAGGAGCGCCGGATCTTGCTGAG
>JBBQAK010000336.1:0-4519 GCA_038316215.1 Gemmatimonadales bacterium
CCCTACTCCGCCGTTATTATTGAGCATGAAGATCTACACCCGAGCAGGTGACGAGGGCGCGACCGCCCTCTTTGGTGGCGGCAAGGTCGGCAAGGACCATCCCCGCGTCGAAGCGTACGGCGACGTGGACGAACTCAACGCGTCACTCGGTCTCGCGCGATCGATCGATATGATGCCGCGCATTGACGAGGTGCTCGTGCCGGTGCAGCGCGATCTGTTCGCGATTGGCGCGCTGCTGGCCACGCCCGATCATGAGAAGATGAAGGAGCAGCTCAGCAAGGCGCGCATCGACGAGCAGCGCATCGAGGAGCTCGAACGGGCGATCGATGCCTGCGAGGTCGAGCTCGAACCGCTGCGCAGCTTCATCATTCCGGGAGGCACGCCGAAGGCGGCCGCGCTGCATGTGGCGCGTACCGTCTGCCGACGGGCCGAACGTCGGGTGGTGCATCTCGCCGCCGACATCGAACTGCCCGCCATGGTGGTGGTGTATCTCAATCGCCTGTCCGATCTCCTCTTCATGCTGGCCCGTGTCGCCAATAAGCGCGCGGGGGCGGGAGAGGTGACCTGGTAGTGACCGGCGCCCACCCCGAGCCGGTGCAGATGCAGCGGCATCTGCACTTACAGTTGCCGCTGCCGTACCCCGTCTACTGCCGGGCCGGCGTGCGGCAGTCGATCGGGGAGATGGCGCGCCTCGTGGCCCCCTCGCATCGGGTGGCGGTCATCAGCGACACCACGGTCGCGCGGCTGCACGCCGACGCCATCGTCGCGCAATTCCCAACCGAGCGCACCCGCCTCTTCACCATACCTCCCGGGGAACAGGAGAAAACGCGGGCACGGTGGGCCGAACTCACCGATGCCCTGCTGGAATGGGGAGCGGGACGCGACACGACCGTCATCGCCGTCGGCGGCGGCGTGATCGGCGACCTCGCGGGGTTCGTGGCGTCCACGTTCATGCGTGGACTCCCCGTCATTCAGGTGCCGACCACCCTGCTGGCCATGGTCGACGCGTCGGTCGGCGGCAAAACCGCCGTCGATACCCCGTTCGGCAAGAACCTGGTCGGCGCGTTCCATAATCCGTCGGCCGTCGTCATCGACCCCGAGGTGCTGGTCACCCTGCCCGATGACATCCTGCGCAGCGGTCTCGCCGAAATGATCAAGCATGGCGTGATTGCCGACGCGTCCTACTTTGACGCCGTCCTCGCGGTCGCCGACGCTCTGCGCGAACACGGCGCGGCCGCCCCCGACTTTATCGCCACGATCACGACCCTGATTACCGGCAGCGTCCGCATCAAAGCCGACGTGGTCGCCGAAGACTCGCGCGAAGGTGGCCTCCGGCAGATCCTGAACTTCGGCCACACGATCGCCCATGCCGTAGAGCGCGTGCTCAACTTCGAGCTCCTCCACGGCGACGCCGTCGCGATCGGCATGGTGGCCGAAGCCCGTATCGCCGAATCGATCGGCCTCGCTCGCGAAGGACTCGTGGTGGCTATCGCCGATGCCGTCGAACGCGCCGGATTACCCTCGCGGATACCCGCCGGTATCAGCCTCGAGGAGGTCATTTCGGCCACCCACGGCGACAAAAAGGCGCGTTCCGGGGCCGCGCGGTACTCCCTGCCCCGCGGAATCGGCGAGATGGAAGCTGCCGAAGGCAAGTGGGCAATCGCGGTGAGCGATGAGGTGGTCATGGCGGCCCTAAGCTAGCTCCTCCCTCGCTCTCCGCCCCACCCACCACCACCCACCACCCCACCACCCACCACCCCACCACCCAAAACCCCAAGCCCAAGAGCCCACAACCTCCAGCCGCTGAGATCCCAACGCAGCCCAACGCAGCCCAACGCAGCCCAACGCGCGGTGGGCTATTGGCTTGAGGTGATGGGTAATGTGTTCTGGGTACTGGGTAGAGCGATGGGTACAACAACGAAATGCTGTGGCGCGTCCGCCACGCCTTATAGCTCAGCTCCCTTGCTGCCAATGTGATACACTCTTCACTCAGTGACATTCGGGCCCGGTACTGTCGCTATACTGATGCTAAAATGCTGCAAAAATGACCGATTTACATCGCCTGCAAAGATTTTCATTGACCGCTCCGTACCCCGCCATTAACGTGAATTTCCCACCCCCTGACAGGGCCGAGTCCGGACCCCGTCGTTAAGGCACATGTTCGGCGAGGGCGTATGCAGGCAGCTGCCGCGACCAGAACCACCGAAGCCCGCTCTAAGGGCTTTTTCCGTTCGTCCCCTTCCACGGCCTTCGATCAGTATCTTCACGACATTCAAAAGCTCCCCCTGATCACGGATGCAGCCGAAGAGCGTCGTCTCGCTCGGCTCGCGCAAAAGGGAGATGAGACCGCCGCCGAGCGCCTCGTGACCGCGAACCTCCGGTTCGTGATCAGCTACGTGAAAAAGTATCAAGGACACGGCCTCGATCTCTCAGAACTCGTCGCCATCGGCAACGAGGGCCTCCTCAAGGCGGTCCGCAAGTTCGATCCCGATCAGGGCGTCAAGTTCATCTCGTATGCGGTGTGGTGGGTCCGACAGGCGGTCCTCAAAGCCCTCGCCGAGCAGACGCGAAGCGTCCGGATCCCGCTCAACCAGAATTCCCAGCTCATCCGCATGGCCCGCGGCGAGATGGTTCTCAATCAGGTGCTCAATCGCGAGCCCACTGATGCGGAAATGGCCAAGCTCCTTCAGGAGCCCATCGAGCAGATCCGCAACGCGCGCCAGATCACCAGTACGGAAGTCTCCTTCGACGCCCCCATCGATCGTCAGGATCGAGAGGCGTCCACCCTCGGCGAACGCTTCGCCGGCGAGACGCACACCGACATCGAAGAAGGCACCGACTTCCGTCTCATGCGGGAGTTCATCGATCGCGTGTTCCGGAAGTACCTCACGCCGCGCGAACGCAAAATCCTGTACCTGTACTACGGGCTCGACGAAGGGGCCGAAGCGATGACCCTCGAGCGCATCGGCGCCCTCATGGGTGTCACGCGCGAACGGATCCGCCAGATCCGCGAACGGGCCTTCGAAAAACTGCGCGAGTCGCCCGATGGCCGCGCGCTTGCCGGTTTCTGGGGAGCGGCGTAACGCGACGCTCCGCGAGTCCAGAGTAGCATTGGGAACGGGTGTTCGTGTGTCTACGAGCACCCGTTCCTTTTTTCTCCCGGATTTCGCGAAGCCGGAGATATCTTTCGGCATGCGCGATGCTCTGCTCGCCACACTTTCTGCCATCGTTGGCCCTCGCTGGGTGAAATCCCGCGCGCCCGAACTCGTGGCATATGACGCCGACGGGCTTCCAGGCTATCGCGCGCTGCCGAACCTCGCGGTCTTTCCCGGGACTCGCGACGAAGTCGTTGCCGTTGTCCAGATCCTTGCCACCGCCGGCGTGTCGTTCGTGCCGCGTGGCGCCGGCACCGGTCTTTCCGGTGGCGCACTCGCTAACGATGTCGTGCTGCTCGGCCTCAATCGACTCACGCGTATTCTCGAAGTCGACGCCGTCAATCGCATCGCGCGAGTAGAACCCGGCGTCGTGAATGCGAAGCTCTCGCGCGCCGCAGCGGTGTTCGGCCTGCAGTACGCTCCCGACCCGTCCAGTCAAAGCGTGTGCACGATCGGCGGCAACGTGGCCGAGAATGCCGGCGGGCCGCACTGCCTCAAATACGGGGTCACGCTCAATCACGTCATGGCGTGTGAAGTCGTGCTTCCCGACGGCACGGTCACGCAGCTCGGCGACGCCTTCGGCGAATCGGACGACTACGATCTGCTCGGCGTGTTCGTGGGCAGTGAAGGCTGCTTCGGCGTGGCCACCGAGATCACCGTACGTCTCGTGCCGCTGCCCGACACGGTGCACACTCTGCTCGCCGACTTTCCGAGCGTCGATGCCGCCGCGCGCGCCGTGTCACGCATCGTGGCCACCGGTATCGTGCCCGCCGCGCTCGAGATGATGGACAACCCCACCATTCGCGCCGTCGAAGCGTCGATCTACGCCGCCGGCTATCCGATCGACGCGGCGGCCATCCTTCTCTGCGAAGTGGATGGCATCGCCGACGGGCTCGACGAAGATGTGTCGATCATTCGCCACTGCTGCATGGACGCCGGCGCCCGTAACGTCCTCGTGGCCACCACCGACGCCGATCGCACCCGCCTGTGGCAAGGACGCAAGAAAGCGTTCGGCGCCATGGGCCGCATTGCCCCGTCACTGGTCGTGCAGGATGCCGTCGTACCGCGCACACGTCTCCCCGACGTGCTGGCCACCATCCAGGAGATTGCCACGCGACACCGCGTGCAAGTGTGCAACGTGTTCCACGCCGGCGACGGCAATCTGCACCCGAATATCCCCTACGACGCCAACGACGCCGACGCCTCCGCGCGCGTCCACGAAGCGATGGGGGAGATCATGCAGGCCTGCATCGATGCCGGTGGCACGATCACGGGAGAACACGGCGTCGGGCTCGACAAGCTTCCCTACATGGACCGCCTGTTCACCGCCGAGTCGCTGTCGGCCATGTGCAGCATCCGCGACG
>JBBQAK010000151.1:0-8632 GCA_038316215.1 Gemmatimonadales bacterium
GGCTGGTACGCGGTCAGGTGCTGGTGGTGCGTGAACTCGAATACGTGCAGGCGATGCGGGCGCTGGGCGCGCGCGACCGTCGCATCCTGCTGCGGCATGTGCTACCGAACGTGATCGCGCCCGTCGTGATCGCCGCGACGCTCGGAATTGCGGGCGCGATCATGGCCGAAGCGGCGCTGTCGTTTCTGGGGCTTGGCGTGCAACCGCCAACGCCGAGTTGGGGTGCGATGATCGCCGATGGCCGCGATCTGTCGCAGCTGCGCAATGCGCCGTGGACGAGTCTCGCGCCGGGCCTCGCGATCGGCGTGGCGGTACTCGGTTTCAACTTGCTGGGTGATGCGTTGCGTGACGCGCTCGATCCGCGCGGCGCACGGCGAACACCGTAGTTTCACCCGTACTCGGACATTCCCGATGACCACACCGCACGACGTTGCGGCGCTCCGCGCCCGTGAATACGCCTGGATGGCCAATGACCCGGCGATTTTTCTGAACGCCGCCAGTGTGGGACCGATGCCGGCGGCTGCGGTCGACGTGGCGAGCACGTGGAGCCGGATGCGTGCGCAACCGCATCTGCTTCCGTTTCACTCGATGCTCGATGCCGCCTCCACGGCACGTACGCAGTTCGCCGCGCTCGTCGGTGCCGACGCGGACGAGATCGCGCTGATGCCGAACACGACGTACGGGCTGAATCTCGCCGCGCGGGCGCTTCCCCTGCGTCCCGGCACGATTCTCACCTTCGACGGCGAGTTTCCGAGCTGCGTGTATCCGTTTCAGGCGCTCGGTTCGCGCGGCATCAACCTCGAGCTGATCCCGCGCAAACACGGACTGCCCGACGAAGACGCCTTGGTCGCGGCGATCCAACGTCCTGACGTGGTGGCGGTCGTGGTGTCGTGGGTGCAATTCGCCACCGGCTACGTGGCCGATCTCGCGCGTATCGGCGCGGCCTGCCGGGCGCACGACGTCTTCTTCATCGTGGACGGCATTCAGGGGTGCGGCGTGCGCCCGATCGATCTGCATGCCCTGCCGATCGACATTTTTGCGAGCGGCGCTCAAAAGTGGCAGCTCAGCCCTTGGGGCACCGGCTTCGTCTACGTGCGTCGCGCGCTCGTGCAGGCGATCGATCCGATCGACGTGGGATGGGCGTGTATGAAGTCCTCCACCGATTACACCCGTCTCACGGACTACGACTTCGACTTCTTCGACGATGCCCGCCGCTTCGAAGTCGTGACGCTGGCCTATCAGGATTTTGCGGTGGCGAATGCATCTACCCGCATCCTGCTCGACATCGGGGTCGACGCGGTGTCGTCCCACATTGCCGCCCTCAGCGGGCGGATCGTCGAGTGGGCGCAATCGCGCGCGGATGTCCAACTGGTCACGCCCGCGGACCCCGACCGGCGAGCCGGTGTGATCGCGTTTTCCTCCGAGGCGTTGGGCGCGATGGCCAGTCGGCTGAGTGCCGCCCATGTGACACATACCGTCCGGGAAGGCGCGATTCGCCTGTCGCCGCACTGCTACAACACCAGCGACGAGATCGATCGGGTCCTCAAAGTTCTTGACAATTGAATACTTGCCTATTGGACCCTGAGTCCGAACCTGTGATATTTCGTGTGACGAACACGCCCACTTCCTGACACGATGTTGAACTCCTCGAAAGACCTTCGGGCCTCACTCGCCGAACGCAGCGTGGCGGACGCGCTGCGGTCCTGCGCCATGCCGCTCGGATGCCCCGTGGGCTTTCTCGAGCACCATCGGGTGGCGAGCATCGCGCGCATGTGCGACACGGAGCCGGTCGTGCGGACGTTTGTGCGGGATGCCATCGGGCTGGTGTCCGTGCCCTGTGAGGAGGAGGTCGACCTCGGGCTCGACCCGTCGGAGGTACAAGAGCTGATCTCTCTCACCCGCCTTGAGGCTGCGCCCGGCTCGGTGATCGCATTGCGCTCAGCGCGACTCACAGTGGGCGAGGATCCGGCAGCGGTTGCACTGCTCGATGAATGCACCATCGCACCGCTGCCGTGGGTCGCCGGCATGCTGGTCTACGATCCGCGGGCGGATGTGCTCGACATGCTGCGGCACGACGTGTCGGCGTGGGAATGGAGCGAGGGAGGCGGCAACAGCGAGTCGCCGCATCGCGTTGGCGCCCTGCAGGGCGGCGTGCTGGTCGCGCTGGCCTCTGTCGACGCCCCGTCGGGACGCTTGGCACGCGTGCGCGTGCTGGTGTCCCCGCGGCATCGTCGCATGGGCTACGGCCGTGCGGTGCTCCATGCCCTCGTCCGCCACGTGCTGAGCCAGGGATTCATTCCCTTCGTGCGCGTGGCCGTTGGTGACCTGGCTGCACGCGCCCTCGCCACGACCGTTGGCTTCGTGAGCTTTGCGCGGTCGCTCACGCTGCATGTGACGCACGTGGAGTCTGGCGTGCGGGCGGAATTGCCGACGGTGTGAACTGCAAAAAGCTTAGGAAGCAGGAAGGAGGTAATGAGGCGGGAGCACGCAGCTACCGCCCGCCGTTCACCTGCCTCCTCCCCCCTGATACCCTCCGCCCTGCCCCCTAGGCAGTTGGCCGTTTAACTAGGCAGTTGGCCGTTCAACTATCCATGTAGTTGTGCGTCTCCGCCGCCCCGCCCGGGTGCACCACCGCTCCGTAACGCGCTGGGCTGACCGTCTGCGCATAACGCCAGATCGCGCCCGACTGGAAGTTGTGACGACGTGGCTCCCACAGCGCGCGGCGTGCGGCGAGTTCGTCGTCGGACAACCGCACCGACATCGTGCCCGCGTTCGCGTCGATGTCGATGATGTCGCCGTCGCGCAGCAGGCCGATCGGACCGCCCAAGGCCGCCTCGGGTCCTACGTGACCGATACACAACCCACGCGTGGCGCCGCTGAATCGACCGTCGGTGATGAGCGCGACTTTGTCGCCCATGTCCTGACCGTAAATCGCCGATGTGGTGGAGAGCATCTCGCGCATCCCCGGCCCGCCGCGAGGCCCTTCGTAGCGAATGATGATCACATCGCCGGCTTCGTAGCGACGTTCCGTTACGGCCGCGAACGCGTCTTCTTCGCTGTCGAACACGCGCGCCGGTCCGCTAAACACCCGCACGTTCAAGCCAGCCACCTTCACCACGGCGCCGTCGGGTGCGAGGTTGCCGCGCATGCCCACCAAACCGCCCGTCATCGAAATGGCGCGGGAGACGGGCATCACGACATCCTGCCCCTCGGGAAGCACCACGTCGGCCAGATTCTCGGCCAGCGTTTTACCGGTCACCGTGATGCAGTCGCCGTGCAGAAAGCCGCCGTCGAGCAGAGCCTTGAGAATGATCGAGACACCGCCGATATCGTGCACATCCTTCGCCAGATACTTACCGCCCGGCTTGAGGTCGGCCAGTAACGGAGTGCGAGCGAACACCTCGGCCACGTCGAACAGGTCGAACGCGATACCGGCTTCGTGCGCGAGCGCCGGCAAATGCAGCGTAGCGTTCGTGCTACCACCGGTGGCGGCGACCACGGCCGCGGCATTCTCCAGCGACTTGCGGGTGACGATCTCGCGTGGGCGCGGACCGTCGCGCAGCAGTCGCATCACCGCTTCGCCCGCGCGCTCGGCGTAGATGTCGCGTGACTCGAGCACGGCCGGCGGACTGGCCGAGCCGGGGAGCGCCAAGCCTATCGCTTCCGACACATACGCCATGCTGTTGGCGGTGTACTGACCGCCGCACGAACCGGCGCCGGGGCACGCCACTTTCTCGAGGGCGGTGAGCTCTTCGAGCGTCATCTTGCCGGCGGAGTGCTTGCCGACGCCTTCAAACACGTCGAGCACCGTGACGTCACGCCCCTGATAGCGACCCGGCATGATCGATCCGCCGTATAAGAACACCGACGGCACATCGAGACGCACCATCGCCATCATGAGGCCCGGCAACGCCTTGTCACAGCCACCGATCGCGACCAGTGCATCGTAGGTGTGCCCGCGCACCGTGAGCTCCACCGAGTCGGCGATTGTTTCGCGGCTCACCAGCGACGACTTCATCCCGGCGTGTCCCATCGCGATCCCGTCGGTCACCGTAATCGTGGTGAATTCACGCGGGGTGCCACCGGCGGCGGTCACACCGCGCTTCGCGGCCTCGGCCTGACGGCGCAATGAGATGTTGCACGGTGCCGCCTCGTTCCAGCTGGAGACGACACCGACGATCGGCTGCGCGATCTGTGCTTCGTCGAGGCCCATCGCGTAGTAGTACGAGCGATGCGGCGCGCGCTCGGGGCCTACGGTCGTGTGACGACTGGGGAGCTTCGACTTATCCATGCGGTTGGGTACTCGGAGGGGTAGAGAGCTACGGGACCTGCACTAGCCCAAATTCGCGTGCGCCCTTCTTGAGCAGCAGGTGCCGGCCGCGCAGCAGCCGCGCCTCACCGACCAGGCGATCGGCGGCCGTCAGCTTCGTGCCGTTGATGCTGACGCCGCCCTGTTCGAGCAGCCGTTTCGCCGCTCCGCGCGATGCGGCCACGCCGAGCGCCGTCAGACACTCGTATACGTCGATGCCCTCGGAAAGCGCTGGACCGTCAGCCGGCGCGGCGTAGGTCGCGAACGGAATCTCGAGACGGAGCGCATCGAGCGCGGCGTCGGACAACCCTTGCGGGTCAGCCTTCTCGAAGAGCAGCGCCGATACTTCCTGCGCCACTCGCGCCGCGTCGGCGCCGTGGACCCGCGTCGTCACCTCGGTGGCCAGCGCACGCTGCGCCTCGCGTTGCTCGGGCGCTGACCGCACCGCTTGATCGAGCGCTTCGATTGTGTCGCGGTCGAGCAGCGTGAAGAAGCGCAGGTAGCGCGATACGTCCCGGTCGTCGGCACCGATCCAGAACTGATAGAACTTGTACGGCGACGTGCGCGCCGGATCGAGCCACACCGAGCCACCGCCGGTGCTCTTGCCGAACTTCGAACCGTCGGCGTTGGTGATCAGCGGGAAGGTGAGCGCGTTGGCGTCACCACCGGTGGTGCGGCGGATGAGCTCGAGGCCCGCCGTGATGTTGCCCCACTGATCGCTGCCACCGATCTGCAGCGTCACGCTTTCGCGCTGGTGCAGCTCGAGGAAGTCGTGCGCCTGCAGCAGCATGTACGAGAATTCTGTGAACGAGAGCCCGCTTTCGAGCCGCGACTTGACGGAGTCCTTCGCCAGCATGTAGTTGATCGAGAAATGCTTGCCCGTATCGCGCAGGAAATCGAGCAACGACAGTTTCGTGAGCCAGTCGGCGTTGTTCACCAGCTTGGCGGCGTTCGGTCCCTCGAAATCGAGGAACTTCGCCAGCTGCAACCGAATCGCTTCAGCGTTCTCGGCGATGGTCTCCAGCGTCTGCAGGGTGCGTTCACTGCTCCGGCCGCTGGGGTCGCCGATCATGCCGGTGCCGCCGCCAACCAGCGCGATCGGCCGGTGGCCGGCCCGTTGCAGGTGGACAAGTCCCATCACGGGGACGAGGTTGCCCACGTGCAGGCTCGACGCCGTCGGGTCGAATCCGCAGTAGCCGGTAACCTGTCCCGCCGCGAAGGCGGCCGGGAGGCCGTCGGTGTGCTGGAACAGCAGCTCGCGCCAGGCGAGTTCGGAGATGGGGGCAGTTGGCTCGGACATTCTTGCAAGTTATCGCCGATCCAGCTCTTGGCGCGCCCCCGCGCGAGCGGGTAGCCTTCAGGTAATGGCTATCTTCTCCGTTCTTTCGCGGCGCCCGTGGCTGGGGTGGCTGCTCGTGGCCGGGATTTTCGGCGGCATGGCCGGCGCCGGCGGCTTGCTGGGCGCTTGGAACGTCATCTGCCGCGAGGGGCGCTGCCCGTCGATCGCGTCGCTCGAGCAGTATGTGCCCCGCCAGACCTCCAAGGTGTACGCCGCCGACGGCCGCTTCATCACGGAGCTCGGACTCGAGCGCCGCACGCTGGTGCGGCTTCAAGACATTCCCAAGCACGTGCGCGACGCCGTCGTTATCACGGAAGACCGCCGCTTTTATTCGCATTCGGGGATCCACTACTATCGCGTGTTCGGCGCGCTCGCGCGCAACGTGAAGGCGGGCAGCTATGTGCAGGGCTTCTCCACCATCACGATGCAGCTGGCCCGCAACGTCTTTTCCGATCGCATTTCCCGCGAGAAGACACTGCTGCGCAAGATCAAGGAAGCGCGCGTGGCGCGCGCCATCGAGCAGCGGTACACGAAGGACAAGATTCTCGAGCTGTATCTGAATCAGGTGTATCTCGGCAACGGCGCCTACGGCGTGGAAACCGCCGCCCAGCGCTACTTCGGCAAGCCGGTGCGCGAGGTCGGTGTGGCCGAGGCGGCTGTGCTGGCGGGGCTGCTCAAGGGACCTGAACGCTACAACCCGCGCCGCTTCGCCGATCGCGCGATCCTGCGCCGCAATACGGTGCTGGAACTCATGCGTCGCGAAGGGGCGATTAACGACGCCGACGCCTCGCTCGCCAAGGCCTATCCGATGCAGTTGGCCGAACGCACCGAGTCCGGTGATGTGGCACCCTACTTCGTGGAGTGGGTGCGACAGGACCTCGAGCAACACTTCGGCAAGGGCCTGTACGACCAAGGGCTCAAGGTCTACACGTCGCTCGACGTCGACATGCAGGGTGCCGCCGAACGCGCGCTGGAGAACCAGCTGCAGGCGATTGAAGCGGGACGGCATGGCAAGTACTCGCACCTGACCTACGAAGCATATCTCGCGCGTTCAGCCGAGGGCGGCGAGCGCGGCGCGGCCAATTCGCCGTACTTACAGGGCGCATTCGTGGCCGTTGATCCTCGCAGCGGTGCGGTGCGGGCGATGGTCGGTGGCCGCGACTTCGGCGACTCGAAGTTCAATCGTGCCGTGCAGGCACTCCGTCAGCCCGGCTCGACGTTCAAGCCGATTGTGTACGCCACGGCGGTGCACCAAGGCTTCAGTCCCGCGCAGATCGTGGATGACTCCCCGATTTCACTCGATCAGGTGAGTGGCGAAGCGTGGACGCCGCAGAACTACGACATGAAGTTCCAGGGCAACATTCCGATGCGGAAAGCGCTGTATCAGTCGCGCAATCTGGCGGCGATCCGCACGGGCATGGCGGTGGGCGCGGGAAGCGTGATCTCGATGGCACGACGATTCGGTATCACGACGCCGATTCCACCGTATCCGTCAATTTTTATCGGGTCGGCCGACGTCTATCCTGTGCAGATGATCGCGTCATACTCGGTGTTCGCCAACCTCGGTCTGCGTACCACGCCGCACGCCATTCTCAAGGTCGAGAACGCCGAAGGGAAGGTGGTCTGGCAGCCGACGACGGAACGCGAGGCCGTGCTCTCGCCGGAAGAAGCGTGGCTGATGGTCAGCATGATGAAGGATGTGGTCGTTCGCGGGTCCGGTGCGCGTGTCTGGAGTTCCGGCTTCCACGTCCCAGCCGGTGGGAAGACCGGTACCACCAACGATGGGGCCGACGTGTGGTTCATCGGCTACACCGCCGATCTGGTGGCGGGCGTCTGGATGGGTTTCGACAAGCCGCAGAAGATCAAGGCGAATGCGCAAGGCGGTGAACTGGCGTCGCCGGCGTGGGCGGCATTCATGACCGAGGTCTATCGCCGCAAACCGCAGCCGCCCGACTGGCCGCGCCCCGATGGTGTGGTCGTGCGCGAAATTGATGCGCTCAGCGGTCGTCTTGCCAACAGCAGCTGCATGACCGCCCTCACCACCGAGTTCTTTGTGCAAGGCACCGAGCCCACCGGCACGTGCACCGATCCGTCATCGGCGCCGATGCTCTCGAGCGATAGTGCCGCAAAGCTGCGCGCCAAAGCCGACTCGGCCAACCCGTTCAAGATTCCGCCGCCGTGATGCTCACGTGACGGCACGCACGCTGTATACCGCGGACTGGGTGCTGCCGATCTCGTCGGCGCCGATCCGCGACGGTGCGGTGCTGGTGCATGACGGACGTATCGAGTTCGTGGGCGCGGCGCGTCTCGTGGCCGTGGCGCCGGGCGCTGTGCGCACCGTCGCGCTGGGCAACGCGGCACTCATGCCGGGGCTCGTGAACGCGCACTCTCATCTTGAACTCACGCTGTTGCGTGGTTTTCTCGAGGGGCTCGACTTCCGCGATTGGCTCAGCACGCTCACGACCGTGCGCCGTGATCTCATGACCGAAGACGTGTTGCTCGATGCGTCGCGGGCCGGCATTCGCGAAGCGCTGCGCAATGGGATCACGTGTCTCGCCGACACCACCGACTCTGGGGCGCCGCTCACCGCGATGCGCGAGTATGGCATGCGGGGGGTGGGGTATCTGGAAGTATTCGGCCCCGATCCCGCCCAGTGTGCAGGGGCAATCGCCCAGCTCGAGGCCCGCGTGTTGGCGGCCCGCGCGCACGACACCGCGCTCGTGCGGGTGGGGGTGTCGCCGCACGCACCGTATACGGTGTCGCGCGACCTGTTCGCTGCGACGGCCGCGTTGTCGCGGCGCGAGTCACTGCCGATGGCGGTGCACGTGGCGGAGAGTGCGGCAGAGATGCTGTTCGTGCGCGACGGCGCGGGGCCGTTCGCCGAGCGGTTGCTGGCGCGTGCGATCGCCGTGGCTGCGCAGGCCGAATCCCCGATCGCGCTGCTCGAGGCGGCGGGTGTGCTGGCGGCGCAGCCCCTGCTCATT
>JBBQAK010000015.1:0-18215 GCA_038316215.1 Gemmatimonadales bacterium
TAAGATAGATCGCGCTGCGCTTCGAATCTTATCCGTGTTGCTTCCGTCAATCGGTGTTATCCGTGTTCTGGCTGTTGCGGTTGCTGTTGGCTACCTAGCCAGCAACGCTCGACAGCCAGAACACGGAGATCACGGATCACACAGAAAGAACACGGATAAGATAGATCGCGCTGCGCTTCGAATCTTATCCGTGTTGCTTCCGTCAATCGGTGTTATCCGTGTTCTGGCTGTTGCGGTTGCTGTTGGCTACCTAGCCAGCAACGCTCGAACCGCATCGGCGGTCGCCTCGAGACACAGCGCGAGGCGATCTGGGGTGTGATCACCCATGTGGCCGATTCGGAACGTGCTGATCTTGAGTTTGCCGTAGCCGCCACCGATCACGAAGCCGCGCTTGGCGACGCCCTTCACAATGTCGTCACCTTTGAGTGCAGCCGGCAGTGCAACGGCGGTGACAGTGCCGCTGCGCGCGTTATCGGGCGCGTACACGCAGAACGCTTCGCCCGTCGCTTCTCGCAGGCTTCGTACCCACGCATGGGTCATGTTCGCCATCGTGGTGTGGCGCGCCCAGCGCGCTTCGATCGTTTCGCGCGCGATGTGCTCACCCTGTACGGCCGTGGCATATAACAGCGAGATGGCCGGCGTACTTGGCGTTTGGTTCTTATGCACGAACTCTTCGAACTCAACCATGTCGAAGTAGAGGCCGCGCGCCGTCGCCGTGCTCGCTTGATCGATATAGCGCTTGGATGCTACACCGAACGCGAGACCGGGAGGCAATGCGAGCGCCTTCTGTGAGCCCGTGAGCACGAAGTCGAGATCCCACGCATCCGTCTCGACTGGCACGCCGGCGATGCCGGTGACGGAGTCGACGAGCACGGCGGCATCATAGCGGTGCGCGAGGGCCGCGAGTTCCGGCAATGACGTAAGCGTGCCCGTGCTGGTTTCGGAATGCACGACGGTGATCGCCGAAAACTTTCGCTCACGCAGGGCGTGCTCGACGACCTCGAGCGGGACGGCCTGATGCCAATCGCCGCCGACGACGCGCGTGTCGCGGCCGCAGGCACGCGCAATATTGGCGAAGCGTTCGCTAAAGGCCCCGTTGACCATGGAGAGAATAGGGCCCGGTGGCGCGCAGCGGATCGCCGCCTCCATCAGTCCGGTCGCCGATGAACTCGAGACGTAAACCGGACGCGTCGTGCGAAAGATCGGACGCAAGCCATCCTGAATGCGGGCGAACAGCGCTTCGAAGACCGCGCCGCGATGCGGCAGCATCGGCGCCAGCATTGCCTCGAGTACTTCGCGCCGTACCTCGGTGGGTCCGGGAAGGAAGAACGTACCGAAGTCGGACATGGCGTCTTACCTCGACGAGGCGGGATGAAAGAGCAATGGATACAGTGCGGCGAAGCTGTCCGCTTCGGCGTCGGCCACCGCCACCACCTTCTCGCGGCGCGCGACGCCGGTGTACGCGATGAACTCGGTGACGACACCACGCACGGCCGCATCAGTGGAGCCATCGCCGATCATGACGCTCGGCGCGGCCAACGCGAGACGCTGCACGATGAGCGGCTTGCCGCGCTGGGTAGAAAGTGGCTGATCGCCGTCGAGCAGACTCATGGTGCCGTCGGTGTCGCGCATGAGCGAGACCGCGTGCACACGGTCGGTGGGCACACCCAACTGTAATGCAATCGGCACGATCGCGATGCGGAGGCCGCCGCTAAGCAGGTGCACCTTACAGCCTGCGCGCTGCAGCAGCGTGAGCAGTTCCTGTGCGCCGGGCTGCAACGACTCCCGGTAGGCATCGGCCAGCGAGATCAACTCGCCCGCCGTCGGGCGAATGCGCTCCAAACGCCGCGTATACACCGCTTCGATCGGAAGTTCCCCCGCCATGGCCTGCGCGGTGAGCGCTTCGCTTTCGCGCGCAATGTCGGGATCACGTCGCGCCGCCAGCCAATCGATGCCCTCGATGGCGCACACCGTGGAGTCGACGTCGAAGATGACCGACTTGAATCGCGGACGGCGCAGGTCGACTGGTGGAGAGATCGTTGTTGCGTTCACAGTACGTTGCCTTGCGCCAGCAGACCGAGGGGATCGAACTCGCGCTTGATCGCGTGCATCACGCGCAGTTGCGCCGGGCTCGCCTGCATCGGCAGCCAGCGGCGTTTGAGCTTCCCAATGCCATGTTCGGCGGCCACCGTGCCACCCATCGCGATTACCTCGCGCAACGTGGCCTCGACCACGCGCTCGATGCGATGCAACTCCTCGGCATCCTGCGCGATGAAGTTCTGATGCGGATGCCCGTTGCCGGCGTGTCCGTAGGCGATGCCCGACGTGATGCCGGCGTCGTCGGCGAAGCGCCGTGCGATGTGCAGCGCCTCGGCGAGCCGCGGATACGGAACGGCCCAATCGGTGCTGACCTTGCGACCACCGAACGGCCGCCGCGCGGCGCCGCGTTCGTTCATCGTGGCCGGTACTGCATGCCGGAGGTGACGCGCGTCGCGCAGGGCCGTGACCGAGTCGTACACTCGGATGTCAGCGCTGAGCGCGGCGTGCGTGTCGGCTAATTCGAGCCACGCCTCGAGCGGCAATGCATCATCGGGCTGTGATTCGTCAACGCCCGTCTCTTCGACATATACCATCGCCGTCGCGTTCGTCGCCCAGCCTGTGCTGCCTTCGGCCGTTCGCGCGATATCCATCGCGCCCTGATCGAAGAATTCGAGACAGCGCGGATGGACGGCCGTCGAGCGACGCGCCGACACTACGAAGGCAAGGGCATCCTCCTCGCGCTCGAACGGAACCATGAGACCGAGCACGTGCGGCGGAAGCGCATGCAGCGCGAGTTCGGCCGCAACCACCACGCCGAGAGTGCCTTCACTACCCACAAACCAATCGACCGGATCGTGGGCGATCGGATATCCCACGGTGTTCTTCTCGAGCTGCGGCCGGCGCAGGTCGAGCCGTTCGCCACTGGCCAGTAGCACCGTGATTGCCCGCACGTGCGGCCGGGTGGCCCCGTAGCGCAGTGAGCGGGCACCTGAGGCGTTGCACGCGATCGCACCGCCGATGGTGGACTCCTCTTCGCTGGTCGGGTCGGGCGTGAAGAGCAGACCGGCCGCTTCCGCGGCCCGCCGTACATCGGCTACGATCGCACCCGGCCCCACGGTAATGCTACGCGTGTCGGTGTCCACGTCGCCGATCGAAGCCAATCCGCGCAAGGACAACAGGAGGCCGTGATCGGTGATCGAGGCTCCCGTCGTGCTCGATTGCCACCCGGCCGGCGTCACGGCCGTCCGTGTCGACGTGGCCTCGCGCAGCAGCTCCGTGACTTCGTCGATGCCGGTGGGACGCGCCACAGCATCCGGGATCATTTCGAGTCCCGAAGCGTCGCGCGCAAACGCCTGACGGATGTCGATATCGACGGTCGTGACGTCGCTGGCGAGAGTCATCACGTGGCTCGCCTACTGGGCGCCGAAGTGCGCGACACTGGCAGTCAGGATATCCGGCAGTTCGAGCAGCGCCTTGCGGGTTTCTTCGCTGACGGTGCCATCCACGGAAATGGCCGCGAGCGCGTCGCCACCCTGCGCGAGTCGCGCCTGATGATACTCGGCGATGTTGACCTTGCGTTCCCCCAGCAGCGTCCCGACGCGACCGATGACACCGGGCACGTCGTGATTGGTGAGAATGAGCAGCGTCTGTCGCGGATTCACATCGACGTGGAACTGACCGATCCGCGTGAGGCGCGGCGTGCTGCCTTCGGGCGCCGCGCCGGCCACCGCCAACTGCTGCATGCCGCCGGCGAGTGCCACTTCGATGGCGCGCGGATGCCCGAGTTCGTTGGACTCACCGACCGATAGCTCGAGGCCGCGCGCTTCGGCGAGACTCCGCGCGTTGATGAGATTCAGGCGATCCGTTTCAATGACCCCTTCCAGCACACCGGCGGCTGCGGCCGCGAGGAGCGGACCGGCGCCATGTGCGAGATCGGGACCGATGCGCAGCGCCAACTTTCGCACGGCACGCATGCCCTGATCGGCAAGCACGGCGCGCGCCACGGCGGCGGCGCGACGCGCCACGAGCATCGCGGCCTGCAAATCTCCCCACTCACCCGACCCACCCGCCACGTTGATCGACTTGGAGAGATCGTTGTGCAGCAGTGCGTCACGCACGGCCAGGCACACATCGCGCGACACGTTGCGCTGCGCTTCGACCGTGTTGGCGCCAAGGTGCGGCGTAAGCAGCAGATTCGGCGCGCGGCGCAACGGCGAATCGACGGCGAGCGGCTCGGCGGTGAACACATCGAGCACGGCGCCGCGCAGCTGATCGGCTTCAAGGGCGGCCAGTAGCGCCGTCTCCTCGATGATACCACCGCGCGCCATGTTGACCACGATCGAGCGGGCGGGCAGGCGGCCCAGTTCCCGCTTGCCGATCATGCCGCGCGTCTCGTCGTTCAGCGGCACGTGCATCGTGAGGATGTTGCTCTCGGCAATCAGCGCATCGAGTGTCGCCGCACGGCGCACGCGCAGCGCCGTGCAGCGCTCATCGGCGATGTACGGATCGAACGCCACGACGGTCATGCCGAACGCATGCGCGCGCGTGGCGACTTCGCTGCCGATGCGACCAAGTCCGACGATGCCGAGCGTTTTGCCCTTGAGTTCGCGGCCCATGAGCTTCGAGCGATCCCACGCGCCATTCTGCATGGAGAGCGCCGCTGCCGGCAGCTGGCGCAGCAGGCCGATGACCGTGCCGAAGAACAGTTCCGCGACGGCGACGGTGTTGCCGGCGGGCGCGTTGATGATCGCGACGCCGAGTTCGGTGGCGACATCGAGGGCGATATTGTCCACGCCGACGCCGGCTCGCCCCACCACCCGCAACTTCTTGGCGGCGCGAAGCAGCTCGGCCGAGATCTTCGTGGCACTGCGTCCGACGATGGCGTCGTAGTCGCCGATACGCTGCAGGAGGTCGTCCTTCGGCAGCGTGGGGACTTCATCAACGAGCAGCTCAGCCTCGGCCGTCAGCAGGGCGAGTCCTTCCGGATCGACATCGTCGGTGACGAGAACGCGATATGCCATGAGTACACACGAAAAGAGGCACCGCGTGGTGCGATGCCCGGGACAGGCATCACGCGACACGGAGAAGACGTAGCGGAATTGGTTGCAACGGGAGGACGAACATCGGCGTGCCGTACAGCGGCGTTCCGGCCTGCAGGATCAACAACGACCGTCGTTCATCAGGTCCCGAAGTCGTTCCGGCCTAGCGTGTTGCGAAGCATGTCGCGGAGCGCCACGAGCAGGTCGTCGCGGGCGGCCGGAGAATCGTCCCGCACATGCAACTCCACGCCGTCGGCGATAGGAACATGTCGCCAACTGGCCACGCCATTCTGCTTCGGCGCACTGGAGTCCATCTGCAACGTGAGGGCCGGCGCGAGCGACCCGGCGACGCGTCGTTCGAGCGCATCACCGGTGACTTCCCGCATTTCCTTCTTGATTGCGTCGAGCGTTTGTCCTTCGCGCTGACGGATCTTGATGGCGAGCAGTTGCAGCAGGTGTCGATAGCCGTACGTGGCGGCTGTCCCGGCGCCTTCGGGTCGATCGAGCAACCCGTTGGCGACGTAGAAGCGCACCGCACGCGCGCTGGGCATGGCCCGCGCAGACGCATTGGTGGGCTTCATTCCGGCAGAATCCACCAGAGCAGCGGCATGGGCCGCGAGCCCGCGGGCATTCCACGGGGCATTTCGCGCGTGAGCGCGCAGAAGTGGGACGGGAGACTCGGCCATGGGGAGGGCAATATACGCTGGATCGCGGCCGTGTGCTGCCATCGATATGCCAACGTGAGCATCTGTGTGTTGATGCCCACGTCTCGTGAACACGGCAGACACCACAGGCGCCTGCAGAATGGCCGCGCTGGCGCTGCAACAACGATCTCGCGACTGCGCCGACTCGCCAGGCCGCCCGTGTGACACACCCCAGCATCACCCACCACCCACCGGGACGACCTGACGATTGTGTCGGCGCAGTCGCGTGACCGTGCCTGCCCTACCCCTTCGCGAACGCCTCGTGATCTCGGCGGATTGGTTCCTCGCGGGTCAGCTACCCGCCGATCGCTGGCGCGAAGGCGGAGCGAACCCCGGCGGTCGCGGCGTGCTGCGCGATCGTGGCGAGGTCGACGGGCTTTTCGAGGAAATGCAGCGCGCCGAGGCGGAACGACGCCTGCCGGTTGGAGTCGTCGGGATACGCCGTGAGCACCAGGACCGTGGCATCCGGCGAGAGCATGCCGGTGAGCGCCATTACCTGTAGTCCGCCGTCGCGCTTGCCACCCAGCCGGAGATCGGTCACCACCAGATCGAAGCGCTGCGTGCGCAGTCGTTCGAGCGCTTCCGGCAACAGCTCTGCCGCACTGACGGCATTACCCTCCACATCGAACATCTCCACGAGCGTGTCGCGGATCGACTGCTCATCCTCGACGATGAGCACGGCCTTCGGAACGTCAGGGAGCTTGATCATGTGAACTCGTAGGAGCGAGAAGCGGGCCGGGATCGGGGTGTACTCGTCAACGCGTTGTCAGTCAAACGTTTATCAGACTATCGTATCACAAGAGTGCTCGCCGTCGCTGTCGGAAAACCAGTCGGGAAAGCGTCCGTCCGTCCGGATTCCGGTCAGTGAAATCCGGTCGGGAGAGATACCGTGAACGCGAGCCTTTCCGATTCAACCGCTACGCGAAGTCGGCGGGGTAGCGCTTGAGCTTCTCGAGCAGCGTGGAACGGGCGATCCCGAGGATGCGGGCGGCGTGGGTGCGATTCCCGCCACTCGCGATGAGCGCCTCGCGAATCACCTCCCGTTCGGCATGCTCCAGCGTGCGCGGAGCGGTCGTCGGCACGCCCGCGAGACTGGGTGCCGCCGGTCGGGAGAGTCCGAGGTGCGCGGGTTCGATGGGCCGGCCTTCGGCGAGGATCGCGGCCCGCCAGATGGTGTTCTTGAGCTCGCGGATATTGCCCGGCCAGCGATAGCCAGCCAGCGCGTCTTCCGCTTCGTTCGTAAGCGAACTGCCTTTGGGCAGCATGGCCATGGCCATCGTCAGGATCTCGTCCTGCCGATCGCGCAGCGGCGGCAGCGTGATCGTGAGCACCTGCAAACGATAGTAGAGATCGGCCCGAAAGCGCTTCTCGGCGACCGCCTCGGCCAGCGACTGGTGGGTGGCTACGACCACCCGCGCCGACGATCGCAGCAGCGTGGTGCCGCCCAAACGCCGGAAGGTCCGTTCCTCCAGCACCTTGAGCAATCGCGGTTGGACCTCAGGGCTCAGTTCGGCAATCTCGTCGAGAAACACGGTGCCGTCGCCGGCTACCTCCAGCAGGCCGCGCTTCGCCTGACGAGCGTCGGTAAACGCACCTCGTTCGTGCCCGAACAATTCACTTTCAAAGAACGTTGCAGAAAGGGAGGCGCAATTGATCTCGACAAAGGGCGATTGGTTTCGCACCGAACGATCATGAATCTGTCGCGCGATGAATCCCTTGCCGGTGCCCGTTTCGCCCTGCAGCAGGATCGGCGCATCGGGGTTTCGGGCAGCCAGATCGATCAGATCGGAGACCGTCGGTGCCATCACCGGTGGTGTCGCGTGGCCGCGTCCCTGGGCTCGCAGCACGGCCACTTCCTGTCGGAGGCGGCCGCGTTCCGCGGCGCGGGTGACGGCGGCGGCCAGCAACTCGAGATCGACCGGCTTTTCGAGTAGGTCGGCGGCTCCATGTTGCATGGCGGCGACGGCGGTTCGCACGTCAGCGTAGCCGGTGAGTACGATGACGGCGAGATCGGGATCATCCGCCCGCAGCGCTTCGAGGGCCCGCACGCCGTCCGCATCCGGGAGCCGCAGATCCAGCAGCACGACGTCGGGGGCGTGTTCGGCCGCCAGTCGGCGGCCTTCGGTGGCGGTCGAGGCGCCACGCGCCGTGAAACCGAACGTCTCGAAGAATTCAACGAGCGTCACGCGGACCGTCTCGTCGTCGTCGATGACGAGGAGCGACAGCGTCACGTCGCCGCCGTGGGGGGAAGCGTGAGCGTGAGGGTGGTGCCCATTTCGGGAACGCTGTCGATGCTGATGGTGCCGCCGTGTTCGTCCATGATGCGCTGACAGAGCGCCAAGCCGATGCCGGTCCCGCCTGCTTTCGTCGAGTAGAAGAACTCGAACACATGTGGGAGCACGTCGGGCGGTATCGCCGGCCCGCCATTCGATAGGCGGCAGCGCCAGCCACCAACGGGCGATACCTGCGAGACCAGCATGAGTTCCGAGCCTTCAGGGGCGGCGTCGCAGGCGTTGACGAGGATGTTGCGACAGACCTGCCCGAGCTGCTCGACGTCGATCAGGCTGCGCACCGGAAGCTCCGGGCGCACGCGGCGGATCGTGAGCTGTCGTGCCTCGAGGCGGGCACGTTCGCCCTCGAGAATGTCATCCCAAACGGCTTCCGGATCGGCGGGCACGAGGTGCGCAGTGTTGGGACGGCCGAATTCGAGCAGCGACGTGACCATGCGGTTGAGTCGCTCGACTTCGCGCAGAATGCGTCCGACGTTTCTTTCGACGACCGGGTCTTCTTTGGATCGGAACTGCAGCAGCTGTGCGGCGGAGGAGATGCCGAACAACGGATTCCGCAGCTCATGGGCGACACCGGCGGCGACTTCCCCGATCGCTTCGAGTCGACGCTTCGACTCCACGCGCCGCACGAGCCAGGCGCGCTCGATGGCAACGGCCGTCTGCGCCGCGATCACGGCGAGGACGCGTTCCGCTTCCTCGAGCGCCTGCTCGGACTCGATCGGTTCCGCGTACAGGGTAATCGCACCGAGCACCCCTTCGGCGGTGATCAGCGGGGCGGTGATCTCAAGGCCGACGTTGGTGGACTGTCGGGCCACATTGCCGGTGGCCAACGCATCGAGCCAGGTGCGCAACAGGCGCACTTCCAGCTGTGCGTTGGTGTGCGCGTCGTAGCCTTGCCGATGGGTGATGCGGAATTCGGCGGTATCGTCGTCGGCGAGCGCGATCACGAAGCCGGTGGAGGGCACGGCGCGGAGCAGCTGGTGCGCGACCTCCTCGTAGACACGATCGAGGGAGATCGCCTCGGCGAGGGCAATGCCGGTGTTGATCAGCGCTTCACGCGAGCGGTGACTCGGCGTGATGTCCACCGTCGAAAAAACGAAGCCGGAGACCTCCTGCCCGTCGTCGATGGCGGTGACCTGCATGAGGAACACGCGTTCCTCGTTTGGGGAGCTGCAGGGGAATTCCCAGCGGACGACCGGGACACGCCGCTCGCGCAGCAGTGTCATGGCGCGCTCGATCTGTTCGCGCGACGCGTCATCGGAGACGCTTTCGAACACAGAACACCCGAGGACCGCCGTTTCCGTGGCGATGCCGGGTGCTCCGTTATCCGTCGCGAATTTGGACCAGGCGCTATTCGCCGCCGTGATACGTCCGTCGAGATCAACGGACCAGATGGTGAGCGGCAGCGCGTCGAGCAGCCGCCGAGCGAACGGCGGCTGCTCGTCGTGCAGCATCACCGGCGCTTCGCGCCCTTCTTGGCGGGCTTGGCGGCTTTCTTGACGGCCTTGGCCGGCGCCTTCTTACCCGTCTTCTTCGGAGCTGCCTTGACCGGCGCTTTCTTCACCGACTTGGCGGGCGCCTTCTTGACCGGTGCTTTCTTGACGGCCTTGGCGGGCCCCTTCTTGGCCGGGGCCTGCTTCACGGGCGCCTTTTTCGCTGCGGCCTTCTTGGCGGCCTTGGCGGGCGCTTTCTTCGCCGGTGCCTTCGCCGGTGCCTTCGCCGGTGCCTTCGCCGGTGCCTTCTTGGCTGGTGCCTTCACGGCTGGTGCCTTCACGGGCGCCTGTTTGACCGGGGCTTTCACGGCCGGCTTTGCAGGGGCCTTCGCAGCGGGCTTGGCTGCCGGCTTGGCTGCCGGCGTCTCAACCTTGGGGGCTGCGGGTGCCTTTGGCGCGGGCGACGCCTTGGGCGCCTTGGGCGCCTTGGGCGCCTTCACCGGTGCCGGGGCTTCGGGAATCGCGTCGGCGTCATCGTCCTCGAGCGCCTCGTCGTCGTCGATGACGACCGGCACTTCCACCTTGGGCTCCGGCTTGGGTGCCTTCGGCTTCGGGGCCGGCTTGGGCGCGCCAGGGTTCTTGGGCGGACGGCCGGGGCCACGACGCACGGGGCGACTGAAGATGTCATCTTCGTCGTCCTCGTCTTCGCTCAGCTCCTCCTCGAAGCTATCCCCCTCCTCTTCGTCGTCATCATCCTCCTCGTCGTCGTCGGCACTATCCCAGAGGGAGTCGCCGCCTTCGGAAGGGAGGCCGTAGCCATCCTCGTCATCTTCGTCGTACGACGAGCGGCCGTAGCCCACATCATCCATGTCGTCATCCATCAGATGGAGCTTCCCAATCTCGTCGCCACGCGGCATGACGCCTCCTCTCCTCGAAAAAGTTCGAACGCGGTCGTCGTCCACACCCGCTGGTACGCTGGGTCTGGTGATGCGGCTCGCGATACCCAAGACTTCGTGTGCTGCTGAATAGCACGACCAAGTACATACAAAAAGCGTGGGAGTCAAGCGTTCGGCCTACTTGACTCGCGGAATTTCTTGAACGGTGCCGCCTCGAACGACGGCATGGAGCGCGTCATACATGCGCGGTTCAGGGAGGCGTTCGGCCTGGGTGCGCAGGTACTCGCGGGTCGTGTCGGCCGACATCGGCGCTCGATAGGCGCGCTGCGAGGTAAGCGCGTCGAAGGCATCGGCCGCCGTGAGTATCCGTCCGCCGACCGTGATGTTTTCAGCGGCGCGCCCGAACGGGTACCCGCTCCCGTCCCAGTGCTCGTGATGGTCGCGAGTGAAGAGCAGGGCGTCACCGAGATGGCTGAGCGGCGAGAGGAGGTCAAGGCTGATCCGCACATAGTCCTTCACGTGCGCGAACTCCTCACGGGTGCGCGGGCCCGGTTTGTTCAGCACCACTTCGCGAATTCCGATCTTGCCCACGTCGTGCAGGCGTCCGGCGGTGCGGATGCCGTCGACCATGGCTGCGTCGAGCTCACGGTGCATGGCGATCGCGGCGGCGATGTCCGCCACCCGATGAGAATGCCCGCGCAGGTAGACGTCCTTCGCCTCCATGGCGTTGATCAGCGTCTCAGCCACGCTGACCGGTCATCACGCGGAGCGCTCCCTTTTCGCGCTCCCGCTGCACCGTGCGCAGGGCCACTTCCCCGCGAATGAGACGGTCCACGGCACGCCGTTCGACACGGCGTACCCGCCGCATCATCGCGCGCTCGACGGCCGCCTGCAGATTGGGGAGCTCGACGGGCTTCGTGAGGTAATCGAACGCACCGCTGGAGAGGGCCTCCGTGGCGCTGGCCGCGTCATTGACGGCGGTCAGCATGATGGCGACGGTCGATCTCACACCGAGCTCAGGCTCAGGCTCGACGCCGATCGCACGATCGCGCGTGAATGATACCGAAGCTCACACGGGCGCACGGTGTGTTCGATCGGCCTTTCCCAGCGCTCGACCGGCGCCCACCCGGCCGCCGCGTGGCGGCCGGGTGGCCCGACCATCACGTGCCCGGGACACCCCGACGACGCGAGCGCGATCGGGAACGTGGCGCCGTCGAACGGTCGGCATCGCACGCACGACCAGGACCGCCCTCACGGATCAGTCTCCGAATTCGACCTCGACCGGTCGCATGATGCCCCTCGGATCAGCCCTGCGCACATGCGCCATCGTCTGCGCCAGCGCGCGATGCCGGATTAGTTGGGCTTGCGGGCGTCGGCCGCCGCCCGGTCGATTTCGGCGCGGTGCATCTCATAGTCAGGCAGACGAGTCGCGAGTTCCGAGTCGAGCGCCTTGAGGAGTCGCCGGTCAAACGCTTTGGCCGCCGTGTTGTCGTTGGTCAGACGGGCGGCGCGGGCGCCCAGGAGTAGCCCCAGCAGGTTGGTGGGGGCGGTCTGGAGGATCGTGTCGGCCTGCGCCTTCGCGACGCCGGGCGCGTTGGTCACCTCGGCGATGCGGCCAAAATGATAGCGCTCGTCGGTGGTCGCCTCTTGCAACATCTCGTGCGACGCCATCGCCATCGGTGCGAAGAAGGCCACCGAGTCGGCCTTTCCGGCCTCGGCATACTCCATGATCCGGGAGTACAGCCGGTTCGCCCGCTCGCTAGGCGAAAGGTTGGCGATGTTCGGTGCCGCGCCCCCGCCACCCTGGGCAAACGGCGCGGCATTGGCACCGTCAACCGCCTGCGTGGGGAGCGAGTTGGCCGACCCGTCGATACCGGAGCCCTTGGCCGCGCCGAAGTTCTTCCCGGCCACCATGGCCACCAGGGCCAGGAGGGACACGAAGGCGACGCCCCACGGGAGGATCGACGCGGCGCCACCTGAGGCGGCTGGCGTGCGTGCCAGAGGCAGTTCCTGTCCGAACGGGGTGCCGCAGCGATGACAGAAGCGGGCGCCGGCGGAGAGCGACGCGCCACAAGCCGCGCAGAAACCCGCGCCGGCAGCAGGGGCCGAGCCCCCGGATGGATTCGATGAAGTCATGAGCCGTGAAAAATACTACAATACGGCACGCGTGTACTCCTCCTTTCTTGACGAATCGTGCCGATTCAAAGTCGTTCCCTCATCCCTCCCGCCCTGACGGGCGCCACCGCCACCGACATCCTCGAGTTGGCGGAGGCGCACCAGGTGCGGTTTCTGCGGCTGCAATTCACGGATATTCTGGGCGTCATCAAAAACGTCGAGATTCCGTCGTCGCAGTTCCGGAAGGCACTGCAGGGCGACATCATGTTCGACGGGTCGAGCATCGAGGGCTTCGTCCGGGTGGAAGAGTCGGACATGCTGCTGGCCCCCGATCTCACCACGTTTCAGATCTTTCCGTGGGGGGATCCGGCGGCGCGCGTAGGCCGCGTGATCTGCGACGTGAACCGTCCGGACGGCACGCCGTTCGAGGGCGATCCGCGCTGGGTGCTGAAGCGGCAGGTCGCCCGCGCGGCCGAGCTGGGCTTCGTCATGAATGCCGGCATGGAGGCCGAATTCTTTCTGTTCAAGCCGACGGCTGATGGCCGACCGGCGACTGACACGCATGACGTGGGCGGATACTTCGATCTCGCGCCGATGGATCTCGGTGAAGACGCCCGGCGCGCGATCGTGGACACGTTGGAGCAGATGGGATTCGAGGTGGAGGCGGCCCACCACGAAGTGGCGCATGGCCAGCACGAAATCGATTTTCGCTATGCCGATGCCCTGCGTACGGCCGACAACATCGCGACGTTCCGCTTCGTCGTGAAGCAAGTCGCGCGTCAGTTCGGCTTGATCGCCTCGTTCATGCCGAAGCCGGTGTTCGGACAGAACGGCAGCGGCATGCACACGCATCAGTCGTTGTTCACGGCCGGGCAGAACGCGTTCTGGGATCCGCAGCGCGAGTGGGCGCTGAGTCTGACAGCGCTGCACTACATCGGTGGCCTGCTGAAGCATGCGCGCGCGCTGTGCGCGGTGACGAATCCGCTGGTGAATTCGTACAAACGTCTCGTCCCGGGCTTCGAAGCGCCGGTGAACGTGGCGTGGAGCATGCGCAACCGCTCGCCGATGATCCGCGTGCCGGAGCGCCGCGGCATGGGCACGCGGTTGGAGCTGCGCACGCCGGATCCGAGTGCGAACCCGTATCTTGCGCTCACGGCGATGCTGGCGGCTGGACTCGACGGCATCGAGACGCGGGCGGATTGGCGCGAGCCAGTCAACACGAACATCTGGGAGATGTCGTTCCGCGAGCGTCGTCGATTGCGGGTGGATGACCTGCCGCAGGATCTCAGTGAAGCGTGCGACGAGTTGGAGAAGAGCGACGTGATGCGTGAAGCGCTGGGCGAACACATCACCGAGCAGTTCTTGGCCGCGAAGCGTGCGGAGTGGCGCGAATACAATCAGCAGGTGAGTGCCTGGGAGCTCGAACGCTATCTGGCGAAGTACTGATTTTCTCTTGGGAGAGGTGATGAGCGTTCGTTCGTTGTTCGCGCGGGCCGATGCGGTATTGGCGCAGCGCTATCCGTTCGTGTTGCCCGCTCTCGGTTACGACGCGAAGGCGATCGAACCGGCGATCGATGCGCAGACGATGACTCTGCATCACGACCGCCATCATGCGACGTACGTGACGAATCTGAACAAGGCGCTGGACGCGTTTCCGGATCTGCATCCGCACACGCTGGGTGAGTTGCTGATGGGCATGCGCAAGTGGCCGGCGACGGTGCAGGCCGCGATCCGCAACAACGGCGGCGGTCATGCCAATCATGCGTTGTACTGGGGCTTGCTGGCGCCGGGGAGCGCCACATCGACGGTGCCAAGCGGACAGCTCGGCGAGATGATCGCGCGCGATTTCACGACGGTGGATGCGTGCAAAGCGGCGCTCAAGGCGGCAGGGTTGGCACAGTTCGGATCGGGCTGGGCGTGGCTGGTGAAGACGGCGACCAGTCGGCTCGTGGTGCGCGGCCTGCCGAATCAGGACTCGCCGCTGCTCGAGGGCGAACTGCCGATCGTGGGCCTCGATGTCTGGGAGCACGCGTACTACGTGAAGTATCAGAATCGTCGCGCGGACTATCTCGATGCGGTGCTGGCGCGCATCAACTGGGATGTCGCCAGTGCGCAGCTCGCGCGGTGAGTATTCAATGAGCCCGTTGGCCGCATTTGATCCGCACCCGGTAACGCTCACGGGGCGCATCGTGCGCCTCGAGCCGCTGAGCACGGCGCACGCCGACGGCTTGCTGGCAGCAGGCCACCACGACGAGTTGTGGCGCGTCACGGTGCAGCCGCCGCTGGTGTCGACCGACGCGGTGACACGCTATCTGGCGCAAGCGGCCGAGCAGGCGGCGCGTGGCGAAGAGGTCCCGTTCGCGATCGTGGCGTGCGATACGGGTGCGGTGATCGGCTCGACGCGCTGGATGGACATTTCGCGCGTGCATCGTCGCGTGGAAATCGGGAGCACGTGGCTGACGCCGGCGGCGCAGCGCACGTTGGCGAACACCGAGGCCAAGTATCTGCAGTTAGCGCAGCTGTTCGAGGTGCTCGGCGCGGTTCGGGTGCAGTTCAAGACCGACTTGCGCAATACGCAGTCGCAGCGGGCGCTGGAGAAACTCGGCGCGATCCGCGAAGGCGTGCTGCGACGCCACATGGTGGTGCGCGACGGCTTCGTGCGCGACAGCGTGTACTACGGCATCACCGATCTGGACTGGCCGGGCGTGAAGCGACGGCTGCAGGAACGGCTGGTGGCGGGGGTGTGAGCGGCGGGTAGCACACGAACGGCAACAACGGCAAGCAACAGCCAGAACACGGAGATCACAGATGAACGGAAATGACACAGGATAGGCGGAACAGCGCGGCGATCTTCATCTTAGCCGTGATAGTTCCGTGTGAGCGGTGATCTCTGTGTTCTGGCGGTTGCTGCTTCGATGTCCTGAAATGCGTCATCACGGCGCGCCACATTTGTGGAGTTGCCCGAGTGCCCCGTCCACCCACCCGCGCCCCATCATGAAGCCACTCCTGCTCGCTGCCACGCTGCTGGCCGCTGCCGCGCTCTCGCCGTCCACGTCGGTGATGGCTCAATCGTCACCGCCCCGCCCCACGGTCGCCGGGCGCGCGTTCGCCGTGGCCGAAGCCGCCGCACTACTGCCGTGGTCGCAGCAGATCGCCATTCGCGAGGACTGGCTCACGAAGCGCCACGCGCTGCTGCTGCCGATGATGCGGCGTCACAAGATCGGGATGTGGATCGTGGTGAACGAAGAATTCCACGACGACCCGCTGTCGCAGTATGTCGCACCGCCGCGACCGTACACCGGCAATCGCGACTTCTTCGTGTTCATCGACGGTGGCGAACAGGGGCTCAAGAAATTCGCCATCACCGCGTATACGGAAGAGAATCTGGCGCGCTTCTTCGATGCGCCCTTCACGGAGCCACGTCCACCGGCCGCCACGCTACGCGATCTCTACCAGCAGTACAAGCCGACCACGGTCGGTCTCGGCATTCGCGGGCGGCGTGGCCAGACGCGGTCGCTGGGCTACGATGCCTATCGGTTCCTCGCGGAAACGCTGGGTGAAGATGCCGAGAAGACGTTTGTGAGTGCCGGTGATCTGATCGAGGAGTACCTCGACACGCGTCTCCCCGAAGAAGCAGAGCACTACCGTGCGGCGGTATCGGTCACGGAGGCGATCGTGAAGCGAGCCCTGTCGAATGCGGTGATCACACCGAATCGCACGAACGTGGGTGATGTGCGCCGGGCCCTGTTCGATATGCTCGGGGCGGCGGGTGTACGCACGTGGTTCCAACCCGATCTGCGTGTGCAGCGGAAGGGTGAGGACATCGCGACCTCCCGCGGCTTTCTCGCCATTGCGCCGGAGAGTACGGTGATTCGCCCCGGTGATGTCGTGCACGTGGACTTTGGCGTCAGCTACATGGGCTTCGACACCGACTGGCAGAAGATGGCGTACGTGCTGCAGCCCGGCGAGCGCGATGTGCCGGAGAGCTTCAAGCGGGCGATGGCCAACACCAACACGCTGCAGGATGCGGTGATGTTGCGTCACGCACGGCCGGGCTTTACGGGCGGCGCCGTGTTCACGAACACGATGGCTGAGATGAAGCAGCGCGGCATCGAAGCCATGGTGTACTCGCATCCCATCGGTACGCAGGGGCACGGACTCGGGGCATCGATCGACTTCCGCAGTCCGTTGCGCAGTGACACCACCGCGCAGAATTCACGACTGCGACTCGGCTCGTATATCTCCATCGAACTCAACACCGCGACACCGATTCCTGAGTGGAACGGCAAGAAGCTGTTCGTGATGATGGAGGACGACGCGTTGCTCACGGAGCAGGGATTTCGGTTCTTCCGGCCCCGCCAGGAGTCGTACTACCTGATCAAGTCGTCAGGAAACGCGATGTAAGGGTGTAGAATTCGGGATGACCTCGCGTCGCGATTTTCTTCGGGTTTCTGGCGGCTGCGTCGCCCACGTGCTGCTCTCGTCGGCCTGTGCGTCGGCGAGCACTCGCGCCCGATGGACGGCGCCGCTGCAGCCCACGGTCCGTACCACCCCCTTCGCGCATCTCGATGCGATTGGTCCCGATACGTGGGCGGTGATCTCTACGCCACTGGGTGGCGACCGCACGACGTTCGGTAATGGCGGCATCATTGCTGGCCGGGCCGGCGTGATCGCAGTGGAAGGCTTCTATCGTCCGGCCGGCGCGACGTGGTTGGCCGAGCGGGCCCGAGAGCTTACGGGGCGCTGGCCAACGCACGTGGTGCTCACGCACTATCACCTCGATCATGCCGGCGGCGTGCAAGGCTATGCGCGCGAGGGCAGCGCCTTGCCGATGCTGCGATCGACGGACGCGACGCGCACGTTGGCGCTCAGCGGCGGCCCGGTAGCCCCGCCAAAGGAGGCTGCCTTGGAGCGGGCGTTTGCGGACGTCGTGATCGTCGACGCCGCGCGCACAAGCCGGATCGATCTCGGCAACCGTGTGGTGGAGCTGATGCCGCTGCGTGGCCACACGGCGAGCGATCTGGCCATTGTCGATGAGGACGCGGGCATCACGTTCGCCGGTGATCTACTCTGGAACGGCATGTTCCCCAACTTCGCGGATGCTACGCCGTCGCAGCTGATCGCCTCGATGACGCAGCTGTCCAAGCGTTCCGGGCATGCCTTCGTGCCGGGCCACGGAGGCATGGCCGAGCGAGGCAGCGTGGCGCGCTATCTCGACCTGCTCACTGATCTCGGCGCGTACGCCGCCCGTGAGCGTGCGGCGGGTCGCACGGCGGTCGAGGCGGCGGCGACCTATCGCGTGCCGGCGTCGCTGGGCGACTGGATGGCGAGCAAAACCGGCCTCGAGCGCGCGATGACCGCGTGGTGGCGAGAGCGGTGACCCGGCGTTTCGTTCGTCTCGTGTTGGTGGCGCTGCTCGTGACGCGCGGAGTGGGGCAGCCGTGCGGGATCGGCGCGCAAGTCGCTCCCTCGACTCCCTCGACGCCGTTCGGGGAGGCGCTGCAGCGCATCGTGGTGTCGAACCGGCACGCCGCGCAGCGCTGGCCACAGCTGAGCGATGTGACGGCCGATCTGCGCACCGTGTACACGGCGAACGGCTGGACGCCGCTGTGGACCCAAGGCGGGCGACCAACAGCTTCGGCGCTCTCGACGATCACGCAATTGGTGCGGATCGACACCCGCGGTCTCGATCCGTCCGACT
>JBBQAK010000035.1:0-15442 GCA_038316215.1 Gemmatimonadales bacterium
ACACCGGTCTTGTGGTGCGCCTCGGTGGTGCGGATGAACTGATCGTACGAAATACCGAGCTTGGTCCAGATCGCCTGAAAGCGCGCCGCGATTTCATCGGTGAAGGCCTGCGGGGCCACGCCATCCTTGGCGGCGGTCTGCTGTACCTTCTGGCCATGTTCGTCCATGCCGATCAACAGGTGCACGTCATCGCCGCACTGGCGACGATAGCGCGCGATCACATCGGCGCCGATCTTCTCCAGTGCGTGCCCAAGGTGCGGGTCGCCATTCGCGTAATCGATGGCGGTCGTCAGATAAAATCGCGGCACGTCCGGCTTACTCCTCGTTGTCATCGCCATCATCGGCGTCGTCGGTATCATCCGGCGTCCTCGGCGATCCGTCCTGCGGCGATCCGTCCTGCGGCGATCCGTCCTGCGGCGATCCGTCCTGCTCGGACTGGCGTCGCTGCTCTGCCGCGCGGAGACGTCGGCCGCCACGACGGCCACGCCGCCGTTTGCGACGGGTGGCGTCGTCAGCGGGGTCATCAGCCTCGGCGGCGTCGGGCTCCGGTTCGGCCGCTGGCTCCAGCTCCGGCTCCGGCTCCACCGCCACCACTACCACTGCTGCCAACGGCGCGATCTCGGTCTCGACCGTATCAAGCATCGCATCCACGGCCGCATCGATCGGATACTCCGCCGTGTATGACGGCGCATCGTCGTGTGCATGCTCCGTCGGCTGCTCGAGTCCTTCCAGTTCGCTCCGTAGATCGGCCAGCACGATCACCCGACTGTCGCCTTCGGCCGTGCGCAGCGTAATGCGCTCGTTGAAGATGTCGCACGAGATCACCTTCTCCTCCCCCAGCGACGTGGTGAGGATCTTCCCTTCCTTCGGGAATTTGCGACGGCTCAACACGTAGAACTCGTGCTCGTAGCGCAGGCAACACATCAGCCGTCCGCACGCACCGGAAATCTGCTGCGGATTGAGCGACAGCTTCTGATCTTTCGCCACGCCAAGGTTCACGGGGCGCAGATCGGGGAGCCACGACGCCGAGCAGTACTCGCGTCCGCAACGCCCAACACCGGACAGGCGCTTCGCCTCGTCGCGGACGCCGATCTGCTTGAGCTCGATGCGTGTGCGGAACAGCGCCGCGAGATCGCGCACAAGGCCGCGAAAGTCGACCCGACGCTCGGACGTGAAGAAGATCGTAAGCTTGCGCCGATCCCACTGCCACTCGGCGTCCGTCAACTTCATCACGAGATGGTTGGCCTTCACGCGCTCCATCGATTTGCGACGCGCGTCCTCATTCTCCGCCGTCAGCTCGCGGTCGAGCTGTTCGTCGTCTTTCGTCGCGAGGCGGAGCGCACCCCGCGGCGGCGGGGTCGTGCCGCACCCGTGGGCGCAGCCGTTGCAGCGGACTTCGGCCAGTTCGCCGGTAGAGTGCACACGACCGAAATCCTCACCACGGTCGGCCTCGACGATCACCCCCGCCTTGAGTGGGGGTGCCGTCTCGCCTGTCCAGGTGAAGAATTCCTTCCGGTTGCCGCGGAACGCGACTTCGATGAGATGCGCCACGGCGTGAAAGCTACTCGGTGAACTGTCCCATGCGCAGGAACTTCTCACGTCGGCGGCGCACGAGTTTATCCGGCTTCAGGCGACGAAGCTCTTCGAGGTTCCGCACGAGGCTGTCGCGCAGGTTGTTGGCGGTCGTGGCGTGATCCGAATGGGCGCCGCCGACCGGCTCGGGGACGATTTCGTCGATCACCCGTAGCTCGATGAGATCGGGGGCGGTGATGCGCAGTGCAGTGGCGGCTTTTTCTCGCATTTCCGGGCTCTTGCCGTCCTTCCAGAGAATGGCTGCGCAGCCCTCCACGGAGATCGTGGAGTACACGGAATTCTCCAGCATCAAGACGCGATCGGCGACGCCGAGCGCCAGCGCCCCCCCGGAACCGCCCTCGCCGATCACGGTGGCTACGATCGGCACCTGCAGATTGCTCATCTCGAGCAGGTTGCGCGCAATCGCTTCGCTCTGCCCGCGCTCTTCCGCACCGAGGCCGGGCCAGGCGCCCGGCGTATCGATGAACGTGAGCACCGGTACCTGGAACTTCTCGGCGAGCTTCATGAGGCGTAGCGCTTTCCGGTAGCCCTCGGGGTGCGGCATGCCGAAGTTACGGCGCAGATTCTCCTTCGTGTCGCGGCCGCGCTCGTGTCCGATCAGCATCACCGTCTCGCCTTCGAGGCGCGCCCACCCCGCCAGGATCGCCGCGTCTTCACGAAACAGCCGATCCCCGTGCAGTTCGAGGAAGTCGGTGAACGCGAGCTTGATGTAATCCGACGTGAAGGGACGGCGCGAGATGCGGGCCACCTGCACGCGCTGCAACGGCGTCAGCCGCTGGTAGATCTCGATACGCAACTCACTGAGCTTCTTCTGCAGTGGCGCCAATTCTTGCGCGACATCAAGCGAACGATCAGATGCGAGTCGTTTCAGCTCCTCGATCTGCTTTTCGAGCTCCGCCAGAGGACGCTCGAACTCGAGAACCGGGGCAGCAGCCATGACAATCCTGGAAAAGGGACGCCGCGCTCGTTAGCTGCCGGCGCGCACGAGGCGCACACGATCAGCGCCGAGCAGCGCGCGAAGATCGGACAAAATGGCGGGCGACGCAGCCACCGTGAGCGATTTTGACCGGAAGCGAATCGTGCGACCGGTGCCGTCATCCCACCGCAGTTCAAGCGGCGCCGAGCCTTCATGTGCCTCGACACTCGCCCGTACATCGTCCATCACGCCGGGAGCAAGATCGAGCTCCCGACTCAAGTCGATTGCAACCGCCAGCTCACCGTTGGCCCGCACTTCCGCGAAGCGCGTGACCGTGTCGACAATGAACGTGGCATTCTCGACGCCCTGATCCTTCCGCGAATAGCCACCCTTGAGAAGCAGTGGTACATCGGGCCGGACCCGTTCGGCGATCACCGCCCACGCCTCCGGAAAGACCAGCACTTCAGAAGATCCGGAAAAATCCTCTACTGTCAACCGGGCGAACTCGGCGCCCGACCGTTTCGAAATCTGCTTCTTGATCGCCGTGATCACCACACCGATCGTCACTGCATCGCCCGTCCAGTTGCCCAACTGCGCCACCGTGCTGCTGGCAAACAGTTCGCATTCTGTTCGGTACGGCTCAAGAGGATGGCCGGAAATGTAGAAGCCCAGCAACTCCTTTTCGCGCGTGAGCCGCTCACTTTCGCTCCAGACCGGTACCGAGGGGAGCGGGGGCGGCGCTCCCGCGTCGTTCAAGCCCGCTCCGTCGTCGGTGTCACCACCGAGCAGGTCGCCGAACAGCGAGACCTGACCCTTGGCCGCCTCCTCCTGTCGGAGCGACGCCTCGTTGATGGCATGATCGAGGGCGGCCAGCAGCTGCGCCCGATGCCCGCCCAATCCGTCGCAGGCCCCTGCGGCGATCAGCGCTTCGAACACGCGCTTGTTGCAGACCCGCAGGTCCACGCGCGAGCAGAGGTCATACAGCGACGTGAACGGTCCGTCATGTCTCGCGGCGATCAGCGAGTCGATGGCCCCGCGGCCCACGTTTCGGATCGCGCCCAAGCCAAAGCGCACCCGCTTGTCTCCGACGACCGTGAAGCGCCATCCCGACTCGTTGACATCGGGCGCGAGCACTTCGATCTGCATCTCGCGCGCTTCGGCGATGTACTTGATGACTTCTTCGGTCTTCCCGATGTTCGACGACAGCAACGCGGCCATGAACTCGGCCGGGTAGTGCGCTTTGAGGAAGGCCGTGTGGTACGCGACGACCGAGTACGCTACGCTGTGGCTGTTGTGAACGATGATGTCGTTCGCCACGAAATTGTGCGTGTCGGCAATCTCGAGATCGTACGTGCGCTGCTCGCCTGCCGGCTCGATCGAGACAACCCGATCCCAGAGCACGTCGTTGGATCCGAGTCGCTGCAACGACGCGTCGTCGAAGTACGTCGCGAGACGATTGACCACGCCACGCGTAAAGCCGATTTTCTTCGGGTTCGTCCCAGTCGGATACAGGTCGCGTGAAGACACATCGGCACCACGCTCCACATCTAGCCACCGCTCGCCACGCCGATCCTTGGCGGCCCTGGCGAGTGCCCGTACGGCGCCGACGGGTACCAAGTCCTTGGACGCTGCAGCTTCAGCTGGCAGCGGCATCGCCGCCATCGCCGCAAGCTTAGCCGGTGCTACGAGGTGGCGGCCCACGCGTTCGGCGAAGGGGCGCAGGTTCTCAACGCCCGTCACGAATACTTGGTACCCAACGCGCGGTCCGCGTGGATACGCGAACGTGACCTTTCGAATGCGACCGAGGACTCCCAGCCGCAGGAGCAGGTGTTGCACTTGCTGAGCCAACCGCTTCGACGAAGTCGCGTAGTACGCCGACGCGTCGATCGGGTTCACATGGCCGTCGCCATCCCACATGCGTCCGAGCAACAGACCGATCTGCTCATCGCCGAGCGTAAACGCGCTCGCTGGCACTTCCTTGTTGGTGGCCGTCTTGCCCAGCAGGTCCAAGCCGCGGGCCCACTCGAAGATACCATTCGGCGCCTTGCGGTCCACGCGGCCGGTGTAAACCGACGCGGTTTCCTTGTGCGTGGTACGTGTGCAGCGGACGTTCGCAAAAAGCTCGGCGGCCGCGATGAAATCCGCGACGGCGGCTTCGTCTTGATTGTAGTAGTACACGCCGCTGGGATGACCCATGTTCCCCTCGGCTAGTAGATGGCCCAGCGCGATCACCTCATGCGCTGGCCACGCGATCCGTGGTCCCGACGGCAAGGAACGGGGAACGGCGATATGCTCACCGACGACAATCGACTCGAGGTTACGCCACCCATCGACCTGCAAGAGTGGGTGATTCGCGGTGGCGACGACCTCGCGGCCCGACTCTGTGGTTACACGGAACACGGCTTTGATTCCGTTATCCATGACGTCCAGCACGCGCCCGTCACGCAGCCTGAGCGTATCGACATCGCACGTTGCAACGCTGCCGAGCGTCGCGTTCCCCGCATAAATGTCGGCGATACGCTCTACGCGACCGGTCGACGCATCATAGATCTCAGTGTCGCCGACGAGACACTTGTTAAATCCGTACCGACCGAACGTTTCGATCTGGCCCGAGAGCTCATCGATAATTTTCGCGTCGTAGCCCTTCGCCACGGCCTTCGTGACAAACTTGCCGAGCTCCTTCTTGATCAGCTCGGAGTCCTTCTTGCCTACGGCCTTTCGCAATACGTCGGCTTCGGCGAGCGAGATACCCGCTAATACCTGCGCCAAGCGCATCACCTGTTCCTGATAGGTGATGACGCCGTACGTGTTCGAAAGAATCGGCTCCAGCTCGGGGAGCGCGTACACCGTGGGTTCTTCGCCGCGCTTCCGGCGGATGTACACGTTGTGCATGCCTGCGTCCAGCGGACCCGGGCGCAGCAGCGCATTCGACGCGACCAAGTCGTCGAAGCGGTCGCACCGCATGCGCTTGAGCACGTCGGTGGCGAGCGGTGACTCGAACTGAAATACGCCGCCGGTACGGCCGGCGCGCAGCAGCTGATAGGTCTTCTCGTCGGTGAAGCCGCGCTCTTCGAGCACGACCGTCACGCCACTGCGCTGCTTGATGCTGGCCAGCGTGTCGCTGATCACCGTCAGCGTGGTGAGTCCGAGGAAGTCCATCTTGAGCATGCCGGCCTTTTCAAGCGCCGTCATATCATACTGCGTCACGATGACGCGTTCGTCATCGCCGCCGCCGCCCGCGCCCTTCGAGGCCTGCGTGCAGATCGGCACGAACTCGTCGAGCGGGCCCGGCGCGATCACCACGCCGGCCGCGTGCACACCGGTGTGGCGCGACAACCCTTCCAGCGAAATCGCGAAGTCCAGCAGCTGCTTGTAGCGCGGCTCGTTCTGATAGAACGCCTTCACTTCCGGCACCTGCTCGATCGCTTCTTTGACCGTCAGCGAATGGTTCGGTGCGTTCGGAATGAGCTTCGCCAGCGCGTCTGTTTCGCCCGGTGTGAAGCCAAGCGTACGGCCCACATCCTTCACGGCGGCGCGCGACTTCATGGTCCCGAACGTGACGATCTGACCGACCGAGTCCTTCCCGTACTTCTGCCGCACGTACTCGATGACTTCCCCGCGTCGCTCGAAGCAGAAGTCGACGTCGACGTCGGGCATCGACACGCGTTCGGGATTCAAGAAGCGTTCGAAGAGCAAGTCGAACTCGAGCGGGCAGACGTCGGTGATGCGCGTCGCAT
The DNA here is from genome assembly GCA_038316215.1 of Gemmatimonadales bacterium. GTDB lineage: Bacteria > Gemmatimonadota > Gemmatimonadetes > Gemmatimonadales > Gemmatimonadaceae > Gemmatimonas. The sequence goes on from JBBQAK010000035.1 coordinate 6,247, forward strand.
ACGCCACCAGCGAACCGGCCGCCGACCCGCGTCCCGGTCCCACCGGGATGCCACGGTCACGCGCCGCCTTGATGAAGTCGGCCGTGATCAGGAAGTAGCCGGCGTACCCGGTCTTCGTGATGACGCCCAGTTCGTAGTCGAGCCGCTCCTGCACATGCGCCGGGAGCGGATCGCCGTACCGCTCCTTCGCCCCGTCGGTGGAGAGCCGCACGAGGTACTCGTTTTCGGTCTCGACGCCGGGAGGCAGCGGAAACGACGGCACATAGTACTTTTTCTCGAACTGCACGTCGACCGAGTCGGCGATCGCGAGCGTGTTCGTGAGCACGTCTTCGCGGCCCGGGAAGAACGGGCGGATCTCGTTGGGCGGCTTGAAGTACAATCCGTCGTCGTACTTCATCCGATCGCGATCGTTGCGATCCTTGCCGAGCCCGATGCACAGCAGCACGTCGTGCGCGTCGTGATCCTCGTGCTTCAGGAAGTGCGCGTCGTTCGTGGCGATGACCGGCAACCCCAGCTCGTCACCCAGTGACAGGATCTTGGCGTTGAGCTTCGCCTGTCCTTCGCTGGTGTGCGCCTGCACCTCAAGGTAGTAGCGGTCCTTGAACAGCTCGGCATACCACGCGGCGGCCTCGCGCGCGGCGTCCATGCGGTCGTCCATGAGGTGCCCGGCCACTTCACCGGCCAGACACGCCGATGAGACGATCAAGCCCTCAGAATACTTGGCCAGCAGTTCGCGGTCGATTCGCGGCTTCGTGTAGAAGCCTTCGGTGTACCCCAACGACGACAGCTTGACCAGATTCTTGTAACCCACCAGATCGCGAGCCAGCAAGACCAGGTGGTAGTACGGCTTCTGACCCGGCCCGGGGCGTCCGCGGGTGCGACGGTCGCCCGGCGCCACATACGCTTCCATCCCCATGATGGGCTTCACGCCCGCCTTGCGCGCCTTCTCCTGGAAATCCCAGGCAGCATGCATGTTACCATGATCCGTGATCGCCAGCGCCGGCATTTCGTAATGCTGTGCGCGTTTGATCAGATCATCGATACGATTCGCGCCGTCGAGGAGCGAATACTCGGAGTGGCAGTGCAGATGAACGAACGACATGGACCGAGAATGATAGCCGAACAGGGCGACGAGCAACACGGGATTGACAAGCGCGGTTGGATGTCGCAGCGACGCTACTCGTGGCGAGGGCTGCGCCGCGTGAGCGGTGCGACTGCCGTTTTACTGGCCATCGCACTCGGTATCACCCCTACCGGGTGCTACCTCTCCCGCGCGGCCTACGAAGAAGCGCGGATCCTGTCGCGACGTCAGCCCATCGCGAAACTGGTGGCCGATTCGACCACCGATCCGGTATTGCGTGCCAAGCTCAGTCTGGTGCAGGAGGCACGTCGCTTCGCCATCGACTCGCTCGCGCTCAAGGCAGGCAAGAGTTTTACGGCGTTCTCCCGGCTTGACCGCGACACGTTGGTATTGGTCGTGTCCGCCGCGTATCGCGACCGGCTCGAGCGGAAGACGTGGTGGTTCCCCGTCGTGGGACGCTTTCCCTACAAGGGGTTTTTCGACTTCCCCGGCGCGCTGCGCACCGCCGACGCGCTGCGTCACGACGGCTTCGACGTGACCGTCGGGCCGTCGTCAGCCTTCAGCACGCTCGGATGGTTCAATGATCCGCTCGTCAGCACGACCGTCAAGGCGGATTCAATCACGCTGGTGAATACGATCATTCACGAACTGCTGCACAACACCTTCTTCGCCAAGGGGCAGGTGTCGTTCAACGAGTCCTTCGCCACCTTCGTGGGCGGGCGCGGCGCGGAGCATTTCTTCCGCGCGCGCGGCGACGCCGTGTCGCTTCGTCGCGCCGAAGATGACTGGCACGACGACCTGTTGCTCGGCGCGTTCTGGGAGCGCACGTCGAACGAGATCGAGCGGGTGTTCGCGTCGCTGCCCGACAGCGCCCGCACCGAACGCATCGCCGCTCGTGACGTGGTGTATGCGCGGGCCCGTACGCGCTTGGTGGACAGCGTCGCGCCCCAGCTGCGCACCTATCCCGAGGGATGGGCGCAGCGGGTGACGCTGAACAATGCGGTGCTGCTTTCGCGCCGCGTGTACGCGGAACGCCTCGATCGTTTCGACTCGGTGTACGTGGCCGAGGGGCGTGATTTGAAGCGAGCCATTCAGCGCATCATTGCGACCCACCAAGACTCGGTGAGTCGAGCCAGGCGTTGAATCGGCTGTTTCGACGTGGCCAAGCCTAGCGGACGCTATGCTGAACTGATCTCACAGAGGAAAAGAGGCGAGGAGAAAAAGCGCAGCGGTGGATGCAGTCCTCTTTTTCTCCTTTTCTCCTTATCTCTGCGTCATCAGTTCAGCTACTTGCTTTCGGGCAGCAGCACGAACCGCGCGCGATTGGCTTCCGTGAGGAACTTCTTGGCCGCCGCCGCCAGCTTCTCGGCGGTCAGTCCGGCAATCATCGGGTCTTCATTGCCGATGGTGCCAAGATCGTCACCGTTCTCCAAACGGCTGCGGATCGTGCTCAGCCAGTAGCCGTTCTGCTTGCGCGCTACTTCGATCTCGCGACGCTGCTGCTCACGCACGCGTTCCACCTCGGCCGCACTCGGCGGCACGCGACGGAGCGAGTCGAGCTCCTGTTCGACGGCCGCAAACATCGATTCCGCCTTTTCCGGCGCTGAGCCGTAGCTGATCACGACCTGCCATTCCTGGCGTGGCGTTCGCGAGAACTGTGCGTTCACCGACACGGAGTATGTCCCGCCCAGCGATTCGCGCAAACGGTCCAGCAGGCGCATCTCGAGTACTTCACCGACCGACGAAAGCAGGTAGGCATCTTCGCGGCTCCACGGGGCCGCGCCGACCATCAGAATGGCCGTCTGACTCTGCGGTGCGATCCCCTTTCGCACCGTTTTGTCGATCTGGCCCGTGAACAGCTTCGGGCCAACATCCTTGAACGTTTCCTTGCGGCCGGCGGCGGGCAGCGGGGCGAGCCACTGTTCCACCAACGGCTTCAACACCGCGAGGTCTACGTTGCCAACGAACAGGAACGTGAAGTCTCCCATATCGGCGAAACGATCGCGATAGATGGCCAGCATCTCGTCGAGGTTGAGCTCCTTCAGCATCTCGACGGACAGCGGCCGCACGCGCGGATGACCGCCGGCGAGCGTCATCTGCACCGTATCACTGAACACGGCGGCCGGATTGGCATCCTTGTTCTTGAGCACCTGATCGAACTGCTGCAGCAGCGCCTTGAACGCCGAGGTGTCGGCGCGTGGCGACGTGAGACGCAACCACGTGAGTTGCAGCATCGTCTCGAGATCCTTCGGGGAAGCGCGACCACTCACGCCTTCGCTGAGATCCGAGATCACGGCGGAGGCAGAGGCCACCTTGCCGGTGAGCTTCTTGTTCAAGTCGATGAGGGGAAAATCGCCGATGCCACCACGTTCGATCACCGTGGTCGCCAACGACGTCTTGAACACGTCCTTGTCGGCCACGAGACTGGCGCCGCCGGGGCTCCAACCGGTCATCACGATCTGGTCGGCGGCAAAATCGGTGGGCTTCACGAACACCTTGATGCCGTTCGACAACGTCCATTCCGTGAGGTTGAGCGCCTCGGTCTTCCGTTCGCTCACCACGCGCCCCGCCGTCGGTGCCTGCGCGACGAGGGCGCCCGCGGTCACCGTTTCCACCCACGGTGTGATCGTGGCTGCGTTCACCGTGCCGAACACGGCGCGGATATCGGCGTCGGTCGGCACCGCGAGGCCGTCCTTCTCCGGAAGGCTCACCGTCACAACGCGATTCGCTTCGCCGACACGGTTAGCGCCCAGTGCATTCACTTCGGCGAGCGTGACCGTGGGCAGCAGTCGCTGCATGGCAGCGTACTCGAACGCGATCCCGGGAATCGCTTCGCCTTGCAGGAAGTTGTCGATGTATTCGCTGACGAACGCCCCCGACGGTGTCTTGTCGCGCTCCTGGTAGGCGCGTTCGTAGGCGCGAAGCGTGTTCGTTTTCGCGCGCTCGAGTTCCGTGGCCAGAAATCCGTGACGGCGCACACGCTCGGCTTCGGTGAGGAGCGCCTGCAGCGACTCCAGCAACTTGCCCTCCTTCGCGCCCGCGTCGAGCGAGTAGTACTCGCTGTTGCGAACGAAGCTGCCGCCGCCGGCACCGGCGCCGACGAACGGCGTCTCGGGTTTGAGCGAGAGCTCGCCGAACCGCTGATTCAACATCTGGTTGTACAGTCGCTCGAGCAGGTCCTGCCGGAAATCGCCCACGGTGCGGGTGGTGCGGCCCTTGCTCTTCCAGAGCACACCGACCGACGAGCTACTCAATTCCTTGTCGGTGGCGATCGATATCAGCGTGGCGTCGTGTTCCGGCACTGCGGCGAGGGTACGCGCGCGCGCGCCCTTGCGCGGCGCGATACCGCCGAAGGTCGAACGGATCAGCGCCTCGAGCTTCTTCGGGTCGGCATCACCAACTGCCACGACGGCCATCAGATCCGGGCGGTACCAGTCGCGCCAGAAGCGCTTGAGCGGCGCCGGGTTCGCCTTCTCCAGAATCTCCGGCTTGCCGATGGGCAACCGCTCCGCGTAGCGCGAGCCGCGGAAAATCACGGGGAACTGCTTGTCGCGAATCCGCTCGCCAGCGCCGAGTCCATTGCGCCACTCCGACAACACCACACCGCGCTCGGCCACGACTTCGGACGAGTCGAACAACACGCCGGTGGCCACCTCGCCCAAGAAACGAAAACTCTTCTCGAGAATGCCGGCACTGTCGGTGGGAACGGGCAGGATGTACACCGTTTCGTCGAAACTGGTATACGCATTCAGGTCGGCGCCGAAGCGCACGCCGATCGACTCGAGGTACTTCACGATATCGTTCTTCGCGAAGGACTTCGTGCCATTGAACGCCATGTGCTCGATGAAGTGCGCGAGACCGCGCTGATCTTCGTCTTCCAAAATGGAACCGGCGTTCACCACCAGTCGTAGCTCGGCGCGCTGTTCCGGTTTCGCGTTCCGACGGATGTAGTAGCGGATGCCGTTGGGAAGCGTGCCGATGCGCACGGCGGCGTCCACGGGCAGTGCGGCCTGCAGGGCGAAGGAGTCGCGCGGCGCTTTTGCTGCGGCGCGAGTGGTCGGCTTTTTCGCCGTGGCCTGAGCATCGGCCGCGGTAGCAGTGAGTACCGCCACGATCGCAGCGACCGACAGATTGCTGAAGAAACTCAATTGATCCTCGTCAAGGTGAAGTTACGGTGCCACGGTACGGCTTATGCGGGTCAGGGGTCAGAGCAACAACGTGTTCAGGCACAGGCCTCAGACTCGGTATAGTGTTCGGTTTTCAGCAACGATAGTGCTCAGTATCGAGTGGTTTGATGGCGCGCGATCTTGCGTTCGCGTTGAGTGCCAAATAGCTCGGCACTGTGCACTGCTGTTGCTGAATTCCGACCAATATACCCAGTCTGATCGCTGCGCCTGACAACTGACTGCTGAGCCGTTTCCCATTAGCCGCTCGGGAATCTCCCCCTCAACAACGCCCGCAAATCCAGTGGCGGCGCGTCGCCGCGGAGCGCCGGCAACGCCGGCGGCAGTTCCTCGCCCACGGTCACGCGTTGCATCGACGAGCGTACTCCAGGATCAAGAAAACGGGATAGCTGACTGTACGCGAAGTCGGCACCGGTGCGGGTGGCGTAGCTGTGCAACGGGTACGTGACGAAGAGTTGGTCGCGCGCCCGGGTCATCGCGACGTACAGCAGGCGCCGTTCTTCGTCGATTTGCGCCTCGTCATTGGCCGAACGCGCCATTGGGAACACGCCGTCGGAGGCATGAATGACGAACACCGCGTCCCATTCCTTCCCTTTCGCGGAATGCGCCGTGGAGAGAATCAGCGCGTCGTCTTCATCGGTACTGCCCACCGCGAGATCCTGCGTGTTCGACGGCGGTTCGAGTGCGAGCGCTGATAGAAAGGCGCCCCGGTCGGGATAGCCGGCGGCGATCACTTCGAGCTGATCGAGATCCGCCATGCGCGGTGGAGCGTCGTCGTACGTGGCCTGCAGGATCGGATTGTACAGATGACGGCAGAGGCGAATCGTTTCGGCGGGTGAGTGCGGATTGTTGCCGCGCTCGACGCGGCGCATGCCGTCGAGCAGCGCGGCTAACGTCTGCAGGGCGGGGCGTGCGCGCGACGGCGCCTTGGTGGCGCCGATCGCCATCGGCTCCCAGCCATGATGCGCCAGCAGGTCGATGGCGGCGCGCGCGGTGGCATCGCCCACGCCGGGGAGCAAGCGCAGCAGGCGATACCAGCTCACTTCATCGCGCGGATTTTCGAGCACGCGGAGAAAGGCCAGGATGTCCTTGATATGCGCCGCTTCGAGAAACTTGAGACCGCCCCACTTCTCGTACGGGATGCGCCGGTTGGCGAGTTCGATCTCGAGATCGGCCGACAGATAGCCGGCGCGAAAGAGCACGGCCATCTCGCGCAGCGGGATGCCTTCCTCGTGCAACTCGAGTAGACGATCGACCACAAACGCGGTCTGCGCGTGCTCGTCCTTGACGGTGACGAGCCATGGCGCTTCACCGCCGGACCGCTCGGTCCACAGCTGCTTGGAATAGCGCTCGCGACTGCGTGAGATCAGCGCGTTGGTGGTATCGAGAATGGGCGCGGTCGACCGGTAGTTGCGTTCGAGCGTGACGATCTGTGTGCCTGGGAATTGATGCGGAAAGTCGAGGATATTGCGGATGGTCGCCCCACGGAACGCATAGATGCTCTGCGCGTCGTCGCCGACGACGGTGATCTTGCCGTTCGTGCACAGCGCACGAAGAATGCGCGACTGCAGTGGATTGGTATCCTGATACTCATCGACCAACACATGATCATAAAGCGCGCGAATCTGCTCGGCGATCGGCGGGGCCTGTTCGAGCAGCAGCGCCCACGAGAGCAACAAGTCGTCGTAATCGAGGAGATTGCGTTCGGCTTTGCGCTTCACGTAGTCGCCGAAGAGCCGTTCGATGTCGCCGGTCCAGGCGAGGAAGTGCGGCCACTGTTCGCCGAGCAGATCCACGATGGGCCGCTCGGTATTGACGTGTCGCGAATAGATCGACTGGAGCGTTTCGGCGCGCGGGAAGCGCGGGGCCGAGCGTGGGGCGTTTTTGAGATCGGCGTAGCCGAGGGCGGCGCGGGAGATGCCCATCAGATCGGAGGCATCGGCCTGATCCAGGATGGTGAAGTCGGCGGGAAGTCCGGCGGCGGGCCCGAAGCGGCGCAGCAGGCGGTGGGCGACGCCATGAAAAGTGCCGCCGTGCACCTGATGCGAGGCAGAACCGACCAGCCGCTCGCAGCGACCCAGCATTTCCTGCGAGGCGCGCCGGGTGAACGTGAGGAGCAGGATACGGCTGGCGGGGACGCCACGTCCTATAAGATGCGCGACCCGATGGATGAGGGTGCGGGTTTTGCCGGATCCCGCTCCGGCGACGATGAGTAGGGGGGTGTCACCGTGGCTCGCGGCGGCGGCTTGGGCGGCATTGAGGGCGGGCCCTTCCGCCGCGAGCGGGGGCGGGAGGACCACCCGGGTTGCGGGGACGTGGATCCGGGGGGACTCATCCATGCCGAATAATAGACGCAAGTACCTGTGGTTGCCGAGGATGTGACGTTGGGCGGGTCGGGGCCGTCCTCCGGATGGTGTCACAGGATTCGTGAAGCGAGGCGCGGTGGAGAGGGCTCGGTGGTGTGGAAAACTCGCACTTCTCGGCCCCGCGTCACAGAATTGTGACAGCGGCCACCAAAAGCCACGGGCGTCTGCTGCTTGACTAGTGTGGCAGATCACCCCTAGCTTTGGCTCTTGATGATGGCGGGAAAAGTGTGCGTGTCAGCCTTCGGGAGGACGGCGCGCATTTTCCTGCCGATGCGTGTCAGCATGTGTGTCAGGATTTGTGTCTGAAACGTGTGAGCAATCGCACGTGCAGGAGTCACGAGGAACCGACGCTTGGGTTGGCGACGCGTGATGCAGGGCCCGCAGGTAAGCAGTTCGGTTCTTCGGGCATCATGGTTTTCGCACGACAGGATATTGATTCGGCCGCTCCCCGAGCCAGGTCCTGCTCCTCTGTGAGAAGCGCATGATGAAGCGCATGCCAAAGCGGCGAGCGCTTGCCATCGCAAGACGTTGTTGGTGAGGCAACCCACCCTCACGAACGGCAGTTACCTCCACGACCTCGAAAGAGGGGGATTAATGCAACTCTTTTCTCGGAACAAGGCGATCGTTGCCCTGAGCCTTGGCGCCTTGGCGCTGGGTGCTTGCGGTGATGACGTTACGGTGCCTGTGACGCCGAACGCGCCGATCACGCTGTCCATTACGCCGCCTTCTGCCAGCATGAACGTTGGTGAAGCGGTGAACTTTGCCGTGCAGATCACGGGTGGCCCGGCGACGGGTGGCCCGACGATCGCGTGCTCGTCCAGCACGGCGACGGTTGCCAGTGTTGCGGCGCTCGGCACGACCGGCTGCCGCGTCACGGCGCTCACGGCTGGTATCACGACGATCACCGCCACCGCGTCGACCGGTCAGTCCGTTGCCGCGAACGTGACGGTCTCTCCGTCGATCACGGGCCTCACGGTGACGCCGTCTGCGGCGTCGCTGCAGGTGAACCAGACGCTCCAGCTGGCGCCGAGCGTGCAGCCGGCCGGCCGTACGGCGACGTACAGCTATGCGTTCCCGGCCGCGATTGTGTCGGTGTCGAACACCGGCCTCGTGACGGCGCTTGCCCCGGGTGCGGCCACGATCGTGGTGACCGCCACGTCGGCCGGCACGTCGATCACTCAGGCCGTTGCGATCACGGTGACTGCGCTTCCGACCGGCATTGCCACGCTGAACGTGACGCCGGCAGCTTTGGCGCTCGCGATCGGTGGCACGGCGCAGATTGGCGCCAACGTAACGCAGCCCTCGGGCGCGCCGACGGCCGCGGTCACGTACACCTCGTCGGCCATGACGATCGCGTCGGTCGGCCTGACGACGGGCCTCGTAACGGCCGTCGCGCCGGGTACGGCCATCATCACCGTGACGGCCGCCTCGGCTGCCAACACGAACTTCGCGGCCGCCTCGCTCTCGTCGTCGGTTGCCGTGACGGTCGCCGCTCCGGCGAACGTGACGATCGCCGAAGTGACGCAGGGTCCGGTGGCGTCGTCGGGTGGCCCGGCCAACACGGG
>JBBQAK010000356.1:0-4277 GCA_038316215.1 Gemmatimonadales bacterium
GGTGTAGAGGCCACCGGCATCGCCAGCGTGAGCGTGGCGATGTTCGAAGGCGACGACAGCGTGGCCTCCTTGATGGCGCGCTTTCGGTCGGAAGCGCAGGTGACGGTGCTGTCGAATGACTCCGACTTGCTGCAGTTCGTGTCGGAGGGTGTGGATGTGGCCACGTACGTGGGCGTCGGCAAAGGGCCGAATGGCACGCGCATCAAACCGTGGAGCGCGGCCGACGTGCTGGCGAAATTCGGTGTGCAGCCCGCCAACCTACCGGCCTTCAAAGCGCTCTGTGGCGAGGATGGCGACGACATTCCCGGTGTGAAGAGCGTGGGAAAAGGCACCGCGGTGAAGCTGCTGAGACGTTGGCAATCCATCGAAAAGGCACTCGAGGCCAGCGAGTTCGTGAGCCATCGCGACGACACCGCGAAATTGGCCGGGCAACACGAGCATGTGCGACTGATGCTGCAGCTCACGACCATCCGACAGGATGTGCCGCTTCCCGCCATGGACCTCACACGCTGCGCGCTCAGCGCGATCAGCTGGCCTGGGGGATCACAGGCCAGAGCCGGCGTGCCGGCGACCGCCGCCGGCGGTCCCGTGTCGCGGAGCGCGGCCGGGCCCGGGCTCGACGACGTGCCATTCCCCGAGGAATGACCGACATGCTGCCTCCCCTGCTCTGCCGCGTGGCACGCGTCCGCACCGTAGCCCTCCTTGGCCTTCTGACGGCCGGCACCACCGCCGCGGCGCCACACCCCTTCACGGCACGCGATCGTCGCGTAGTGGACGTCGTAGAGGCTGGCCAAGCCCACAGCGAGGGCGAGCACGGATACGCCGCGTATGACGACACCAGCGGCACAGCACACGGCCAATCGTTCCGGCAAGCGCGCGGCTGGATCCGCTATGCGCTCACCACCTTCGACGACACCGAGGTCACGATCGCCTGCACATTCCTCGGCACCGCGTCGGGCAACTACGATCTCGTCGTAGAGGATAGTCTCATCGCCTCCAAACGCGTTGACGCGACCACCGGTGCGCCCACCGTCGTCGAGATCCTCGTGCCGTTCGCGGTGACGAAGGGCAAGGCCAGCATCGCCGTCATGCTGCGCGCACGCGGTGGACTCACGCCCCGGCTGCACGAGCTTCGCACGATTCAGGACCACAACGAAGTCGCCCCTCCTGCCGACGTTCAGCGGCACCTCACCCCGATGTTCTCTCCCCCTGGAGTCGTCCGATGAAGCCGTTGTCCGTTTCGCGTGTCACCCGCGCGCTGTGTGCTCTCACGACCTCCGCCGCGTTGCTCGCCGGTAGCCGCCTCACGGCCCAGACCCAGACCGCCAAGACGAGTGCCAAGGCGACCGCGACCAGGGCGCCGGGCGCGCAGTGGCTCACGCGCCCCGAGCGCACTGACTACGCCGAGACGAGCCGGTACGACGAAGTCATGGCATACATGAAGCAGATGGCGGCGGCGAACCCGAATATCCACCTCACGACCTACGGCTACACAACGGAAGGTCGCCCGCTCCCGCTCGCCGTGATCGGTGCTCCCGGCGCGAGTGCCGAACAGGTGCTCGCGACCAACAAGACCCGCGTCTACATCCAGGGCAACATCCACGCGGGGGAAGTCGAAGGCAAAGAAGCGCTGCTCTGGTTGCTGCGCTCGATCGCCAAGGGGGAGCGCAACGCGTGGCTCAAGACCACCGTGCTGCTCATCAATCCGATCTACAACGCCGACGGCAACGAGCGCGTGGCGATCGCGAACCGTGGCACGCAGGCGGGTCCCATCGGCGGCATGGGCACGCGCGAAAACGCGCAGGGCCTCGATCTGAATCGCGACGGCACCAAAATGGAAACCGCCGAAGCGCGATCGATGGCGTCGCTGCTCACGCGCTACCAGCCGCATGTGGCGATGGACCTGCACACGACCGACGGGAGCGCCACGAGCGGCTTCAACATGACGTTCGAGACTTCGCTCAATCCGAACAATTCGAAAGCGGAAATGAGCTTGCTGCGCGACGTGCTGTTGCCGGAGATCACGAAGAACGTGAAGGCGAAGCACGGCTCCGATTGGTTTTACTACGGCGGTGTGTCGGGCAGCGGTGATCAGCGCGCCTGGCGTTCCGACGCCGAGCTGGCCAAGCCGCGCTACACCTCCACGTACTACGGCGTACGCAACATCCTCGGCCTGCTCACCGAAACGTATTCGTATGCCTCATTCAAGACGCGCATCCTCGAGACGTATTGGTTTCTGGAAGAATCGCTCGGCTATGTCGCATCGCACGGCGAAACGGTGCGCGACGTGGTGGCGAAGGCCAATGCCGAATCGATCATCGGTCAGCAGCTCGCCGTGCGACAGCAGTTGGTGAAGGCGCCGGCACTGCAGAAGATCGTGTTCGCTCCCACGATCACCGTGCGGAACCCGTACGCGGCCGATCGTCCGTATCGTCTGCGTCCGGATGGATTGGGGAACAGCAACGTGACGAGTGAAATGCTGCCGTTCTATGGCACCACCGAGCCCACGGAAACAACGCTGGCGCCGCGGGTGTGGGTCATCCCCATGACACCGACAGCGGCCGCAGCGCCGACCCCGGCGCCCGGTGGATTCGCCGGAGGGCGCGGTGGTGCCGCGGGCACACCGACCCAGCGCATGATCGCCAGCGTCATCGACCGACTCGAGGCGCATGGCATTCGCTATCGTCTCACCAGCGCCGACCAGCCGTTCAACGGCGATCGCTTCAAGATCGCCACGAACACGCTGGACGCGCGTGAGTATCAGGGCGCACATAAAGGGCGCACTCTGACCGGCGCGTGGGAAGCCACCGAGCAGACGTTGCCGGCGGGCTCCCTCGTGATCCCGATGGATCAGCCGTTGGCGCGTCTCACGTTCATCCTGATGGATCCGCGCTCGGACGACGGCTTCATGTGGTGGAATATTCTTGATGCCGTATTGGGCATGTCTCCGTCGCCGACGTACTACCCGGTGCTGCGCTCAATGTCGGTGGTGCCCTAACCTCGTGCATGTCGTGCGTCGCGAACGGCCATCAGGCAATCCTGATGGGCCGTCGGGACCGGAGCTCGTCCGTCTGCCTTGGAGACTTTGCTCATGTTGAATTCACCGCGCACCATTGGCCTCGTACTCGCTGGGCTCTGGTGCTCCCTCGCGGCCTGCCGTAGCCCTGAGCGACGGGGGACGGACACCGCCGCCGCGCAGACCACGTCAGCTGTGGGATGGGAAGTCGACTTCCAGGACGACTTCGACCGCTTCGATGCGGAGCACTGGCAGGACCAGCAGTCATGGGTCAACGACGAGCATCAATGCTATGTCCCCGACAACCGCTACGACACACGTGAGGTCAGTGGCGGCACGCTCAAGATCCGCGTGGTCGACCTCGGCACGCCCGCGGCGTGTGCCAACGTGAGTAAGTCCGGCACTCAGCATCCACCGACGCGGTGGGTCGCTGGACGGATCATCTCCAAGAACCGGCGGGAGTTCGTGAAGGGTCGATGGTCCGCCAGGATTCGCGTTGCCAACAGCGGCGAACCCGGGATGTTCCCCGCCTTCTGGCTGCTCGGCGCCCGCAACAACGAGCCGCCCGTGAAGGATGCCGATGAAAACGTGTGCTGGCCGATGACCGGGTCCGGCGAACTCGACATCTTTGAGCACCACAGCGACGGCGGGCCCAATCATTACGCGGCGCGCGCCATCAAGAGCCTTGGGACCTGCGGTGGCGGCGACTGGCAGCAGCTCATGCACGTGCAGGAGGCGGATCTCGCGGCGTATCACGAGTACGCCGTCGAGTGGGAGGGCCGTGATCTCCTGTTCCGATTAGACGGCCGCGTGATCTACCGCAGCGCGGGCCAAGGCGACCAGTTTCCCGAACCGCTGTTCGCCCTCCTGAACTTTGCGAAGATCAATCCCTCGCCTATGACCATGCCGCGCTGGACGATGGAGGTGGATTGGGTGAAGCACGAGCGGCGGGTGGAGTAGGGCCGCAAGACGCTCAGCCGTCCACCCAGTCAGCCGCCAAACGCCGCGACGCCAACCAGAGCAACGACGACGCCAGCAGGTAGAATCCACCGCCGTAGTACAGCGCGTAGCGCATCGACTCGGTGCCGTAGCGCGGGGCGAGCAAGTCGGAGATGTAGCCAAAGATCCATAGCCCCACCGCAATACCGAGCAGGTTGTTGATGAGCAGGAAGAGCGAGTTGGTGGTCGTGCGCATGTTGGCCGGCGCGAGGTGTTGTACCGCGCCGAGAATTGGGCCGAGCCACGCGAGATTGAGACCGGT
>JBBQAK010000293.1:0-5044 GCA_038316215.1 Gemmatimonadales bacterium
TGCGCGAGCAGCACGCCATCGAACCAGCGCGCTCCGGTATTGTCGGGGTCGTGTCGCAGCACGCGATCCACCACGATGCGCGCATCGTCGGGACGGTCTTCCGCCACGAGCACTTCGATGAGCAGCTGCAGCGCCTCGATATCGGTGGGACGGTGCTTGAGCACATCCACGAGAATCCAGCGCGCGTCGGCGTGACGCCGTGCATCACGGTGCACGCGCGAGAGTTCGAGTACCGCATCGCGCCAGTTCGGCACCGCCGACAGCGCGGCCACCAGCTCGAGACGCGCGGCGAGCAGATCGCCGCGTTCGCGCAGCATCCGCGCAATCGCCACACGCGCGGTGGGGCGCGCCGGATCGCGGGCCAATGCACGACGATAGAAGCCGAACGCCAGCGCTTCATCGTGGAGTATCATCGCGGCGTCGCCGGCGAAGTGCAGCAGGGCGGCACTCGTCACGTCTTGACGCAGCACTCGCAGCATGGCCGTTCGCGCTGTTTCCGCGCTCGCCGGCTCGCGGTCCGCATCCGAGGCCGCGGCGAACGCAAAGAGCACCAGGACCTCCGGGTGATGCGGCCACACGGCGCCGGCCCGCTTGAGGTGTGGGAGCGCCTCGACCCCACGACCCAGCAGACACAACGACCGCGCCTCACCCAGCGTGGCGCGCTGCCACAGGAGCTGCACCGGGGGCGTCATCTCCGCTACCGATGGCTCATCGACCGCCGTGCGCGCCCGCGCGTATCGCTCGAGCGCCTCACCGTGCACGGTCCGCGCTGCGAAGCGGTCGGCCTCGTCGCACGCACGCGCCGCCTCGGCGATCGCCGTCGCCAGTGCCGTTGCCATCGCCGTGAGAACCACATCGTGGCCTACCGGTGCTGCGCCGGACAAGGCGGACGGCTCTGGATGGAACGCGGGATGGTGCGCGGGATGGTGCGCGGGACGCTGCTCCGGAAGGAGCGCCGCGAGATCATCACTGGGCAGCGCGATTCCCCGGAGTGGCGACCCGCCGCGGATCGCCAGCAACTCGAGCGCGCCGACCGCATCGGGGCACTCACGCTGCAAATCGACAGCCACTGACAGGCGTGACTCGGTGCGCACCGGCGAATACTTGAGCGCCTGCTGCGTTTCGCGCGCCGCGCCATCGGTATCACCGAGCTTCTCGAGTACGCGCGCAAGCCCGAAGCGGGCCTCAGCGTGCGACGGCCGGCACTCGATCGCAGTGAGAAACGCATCACGTGCTTCGTCCGGGCGATTGAGGGTCTGCAGCACCGTGCCCATCACGTGCCACGACTCCGCATCCCGTGGATGGAAAGCCACGAGTTCGCGCAGCAGCGCGAGGGCAGCCAGGGGATCGCGTTGCCCGGCCAGCCACCGCGCCAGGTTGAGACGTGCAACGATCAGCGTGGGATCACTTTCGGCGGCGCGCAGGAACGACTCGCGTGCCGCATGATGGTCGCCGAGATCGTCGAGTGCGACGCCCAGGTTGTTGTACGCCAGTGCATGGCGTGGATCGATACGGAGCGCACGGCGATAACTGTCGGCAGCTGCCTGCACACCGCCCGACTGATGCATCGCCACGCCATGCTCGTTCCACAGGCGAGGCTGTTCCTGCCGCGCCAGCAGCGACTCGTACCGCGCACGCGCCTCCTCGAATCGACCGGCGATCAGATCGAGCTCAGCGAGCGCATGCTCGGCCATGCGCGCATCCTCGCCACCAGACAGCGAGCGTTCAAACTCACGTCGCGCTTCGTCGAAATAGCCGCGCTGCCGAAAGGCCAGCCCAAGACCGTAGCGGGCGAGCGCGCCCTCTGGCTCCACCCTCATCATTCCGTTCACCGACGACGGATCAATCGCCATCGGTGCACCGGCGAGGGCCCCTGATTCGAGCGAGAGATCGATCTGCGCGGTGGAAAGCGTCGGATTCAGCTGCGCGGCGAGCCGCGCGGAGGCGATCGCAGCGTCGTGGCGGCCCATGTCGCCAAGCACGAAGCCGCGCAGGAGATGCGCGTCGGCACAGTCCGCCTGTCGGGCCAGCAGAATGTCGAGGCAATCCAGCGCCTGCTCATTCTGCCCACGCTGATACAACACTTCCGCGAGATGCAAACGGGCGTCGGTATCGGTGCTACTCACATTCACCGCACGCTCGAACCAACGCTGAGCACGCCGGAGATCGCCGGCGCGTTGTTCGATCAGTCCACGCTCGAAGAGCGCCGACGCGTCGTCCGGATCCTCGGCAATCAGGGTCTCAAGCTGACGGATCGCGTCGTCGCTGCGGCCAACGAGTCGCGAGAGTCGCGCGCGCTCGAGCGCGGCCGCGCGATCTTCGGGATCAGCGGCCACGCGCGTGTCGAGCGCCGACATGCGCGCATCACACGCGCCGGGCTGTGCGGCGGCGATTTCCAGGTTCCGCGCGGCGGTGCGCATTCGCGGATCGATCGCCAGCGCGCGGAGAAACGCATCGACCGCCTCCGCGTGCAATCCGCGTGCGTGATACAGCACGCCGAGGTTGTTGAACGCACCGGGATCCTGCTGGTCGACGCGCTCGATCAGCGCTCGCAGCAGTTCCACGTCGCGACCAGCCGACATGACGGACGACATGAGCGGTGCGGTCCGGACGTTCAGGCGAGCCGCAGCGCGCGGAGCATCACCTGCAGCGAGGCGGGATCGGGAAGCAGCAGGAAGAAGCCGCGCAGCGTCTGCTGCATCTCCATGAGCTGGAACTCGCTTTCGACGCAGAGGATCGCATCGGGATCGGGCGCAAACTCGCCGATCGCACTGGTCAGCACGGCCGTCGACATGTCGATCACCAGACTCGGCGGCGAAGGCAGTAGCAGCATACCGAGGAAATCACTGAGTGCGTTCATGTACGCACCGCTCAGGATATTGCCCGCTTCCTTGATCGCCGACGTTTCAAGTTCACTGAATGCTGTGGACGAACCGACCGGTCGACGTAACATCAGTTCGGCCAGTCGCATCACCGTCGGCTTGGGAAAGACGAGCATGGTACGACCACTGAGGTCACCGAGCATGTGCATCAGAACGGCCGCCACCGGCTCTTCTTCCGGCGTGAACTGCGACGGCAGCTCTTCCATACTGGCCACTGTGATATTCGGCACCTTGATCATGATCGTGCTGCCGGTCATCTGCGACAACGCCGTCGCAGCGTGACCCGCGCCGATGTTGGCCGTTTCACGCAGTGCATCCAGCTGGATGGTCTTGAGAGACCGGATCGCCGACATGGTCAAGTCACCTTCGGTCACGAGTCGTCTTCACTTTGTCATGCCACACTACTCACATCGACGATGAGCGCGGGGCTCCCGTCACCGAGCACAGTGGCGCCACTGAACCATGGCTGGGCGCCGCGGACGGCGTCCAGTGGTTTCACCACAATATCCTGCTGGGCCAGCAACGCGTCCACCAGCAGCGCCGTTCGCCGGCCGGCAACTTCGACGATCGCGACATGGCGTACGCCGTCCGGGTTGGCAGCGACCGCCGTTAGCGGGTCATCCTCGAAGCGCTGCTGCAGCGCGACCAGCGGCAGAGTCTCGTCCCGCACGGTGATGGTCAGCGCACCCGTGCGACGGGACGCGCCGTTGAATTCGAGCACTTCCATCACGTGCGCGGCGGGAATCGCGTAGGTATCACCGCCCACCTGTACGAGTAGCGCACGCATGATCGCGAGCGTGAGGGGCAGCCGCATCGTGAACACCGTGCCTTCACCGGTAATCGTCTCGAGGCCGATCTGCCCACCGAGCGCGCGCACGCGCGTATTTACAACATCCACGCCGACACCACGACCGGACATCGAGGTCACCGACTTGGCAGTGGAGAAACCGGGATGCGCGACCAGTGGCAGCAGCGCATCATCGGTCAGCGTCGTGACGGTCTCATCCACCAGCCCCTGCTCGCGCGCGCGACGCAGCACGACGCCACGATCGATACCGCGCCCGTCGTCCTGCACCTGAATCACCACCGCGGCCCGATCGCGCGCCGCACGAAGGATCAGTTCGCCGCTGGCCGGTTTGCCCGCGGCGCGCCGGGTGTCGGGATCTTCGAAGCCATGATCGAGCGCGTTGCGCAGGAGGTGCATGATCGGATCACCGATCGCATCGAGCAGCGAGCGGTCGAGTTCGATCTCGCGACCCTCCATCGTGAAGTGCACGTCCTTGCCGAGATCGCGGGCGATGTCGCGGACAAGCCGCGGGAAGCGATCAAACACCTGGGCCACAGGCAGCATACGCGCCCGCAGCACTTCATCCTGCAGCGTCGCGACGAGACGCGCCGCGTCGGCGGCCGCGCGGGCGACGGCGGGATCGGGATGATCCGACTGTTCGATGGCGCGCAGTAAACGGTCACGCGTGATCACCAACTCCCCGACCAGGTCGAGCAGCGTATCGAGTCGGCGCGCATCGAGACGTACGGTGCGTGGCGAATCGCTCACGCGGGCATTCCCCTGCGCCGGCGTGGGCATCGCACGCGTGACCGCCACGCGTGCCACATCGCCGGCGCTCTGTGCCGCCGCGATGAGGTCGTCGTCGGAGGCCGACGACTGTAGCGAGAGCCGGAAGGCACCGTCAAAGAGATCGTCCTGCCAGCGCTCCTGCGCGGGATCGGTACCACGTACGGTGCCCAGCGCCGACAGCTTGGCCAGCACGATCATGGCGCGTACGCCCTTGAGCGGACAATCGGCGGTGAGGCGCACATCCACCCGTCGGGCGGTCCCGAACGCGCCACTCGGCACAGCTGCGGCGACCGACGACGCGTTTACACTTTCGTTTACGCTTTCGCTCGCGCTTTCGCTCGCGCTTTCGCTCGCGTTCGCGTCATGGCGTGCGACCGCTGGCGCCAATCCAAGTCGCGGCATGAACGCGCGCATGGCCGACGTCGGCTCGGTGCGTCCGCTGGGCACGGCATCGACGGCGGCGCGCAACAGATCAGTGCCATCGAAGAGCAACGACAACACGTCGGCGCGCAGCACTTCCGCACCGCTGCGCAGCGGCTCACAGCGGCTCTCGAGCGCATGTGACAGCTGCTCGACCGCGCCATAC
>JBBQAK010000460.1:0-2706 GCA_038316215.1 Gemmatimonadales bacterium
CCTCGGTGGGTACCATCGTGCCGAGGCATCCTGCGCTGCAGCGAGCCCGCATCAGTGAACCGTGAAGGCTGATCACGTCACGTGATCCCGCCCGCTCATGGAGATCGTCCACGTTCTGAGTCACTAGCGTGCAGTGCGCAACCCGAGAGGCGAGGGAGACCAACGCCAGGTGAGCGGGGTTGGGCTGCGCCGACCGCACCATGGAGCGACGGGCGGCATACCACTGCCAGACCCGATTGGGGTGCGCTTCGAACGCGGCTGGCGTGGCCAGCTCCTGCGGCGAGAACTTCGACCACAATCCGGTGAGCGCATCGCGGAAGGTCGGAATGCCGCTTTCGGCCGACACCCCGGCGCCGGATAGCACACAGACATGTTCGGCCGCGCGGAGGGCGCGGGCCGCGACCGAGAGCGCTTCAGCGCGCGTCTGCGGATCGGTAGGCGGGGGCGACGCAACGCGTCGACGTTCGAGCAGCGGATCGGAGGCAGCCATTATGCGGGCGAGAATATCACAGCGAGGCACGGCGCACC
This sequence comes from Gemmatimonadales bacterium, assembly GCA_038316215.1. Taxonomy (GTDB): domain Bacteria; phylum Gemmatimonadota; class Gemmatimonadetes; order Gemmatimonadales; family Gemmatimonadaceae; genus Gemmatimonas. The sequence continues at coordinate 529 of JBBQAK010000460.1, forward strand.
AGCCCCCTCCCCGTCCGATTCTCCGTGACACGTTCGTTGCACAACCGTGCGGAGATCGAAACGTGGGTCACGAAGGTTTCCATGTGACCGGAGGCCCTTGGGCACCGGCTTACTGAACCTCGAGCGCCCGACAGGGCGTGCCCGCAGTCTTCTATAATACCGACCCGATCATCCATGCGGACCTACGCACACGTGCTTTCCCGTTTCGCGCGTCATCTGATGCTGGCGATTGCGGCTGCCGTCGTCCCCGCTTCTATCGCCGGTGCTCAGACATCTGATGCCCCCGTCGGCCGGATCACCGGCCGTATCCTCGATACCAAGTCCGGTCAGGGTATCCCCTCTGCCGGTGTGCAAATCGTCGGCACGACGATTGGTACGCAGTCGGGCGTTGACGGTCGGTACACGATCACTCGCGTACCCTCCGGCACGACCACGCTACAGGTGCGCCGCATTGGCTACGGGCCGAAGACGATCACGGGCATCGTGGTGCCGGTCAACGGTTCGATCGAACTCGACATCTCGCTCAACTCGGCGGATGTCCAGCTGGCCGCGATCAGCGTGACGGCCACGAAAGAAAAAGGCACCGTCAACGAAGCGTTGAATCAACAGAAAAACGCGACGAACGCCGTGAACGCGATTACCGCCGAACAGATCGCTCGCAGCCCGGACAGCGATGCGGCCCAGGCCGCGCAACGCGTGAGCGGCGTAACCGTGCAGGACGGCAAGTATCTGCAAGTGCGCGGACTCGGCGAGCGCTACACCACCGCCTCACTGAACGGCGCGCGCATTCCGAGCCCGGAGCCCGAGCGTAAGGTGGTGCCACTCGATCTCTTCCCCGCCGGCTTGCTGCAGGACGTCACGACCACCAAGACGTTCACGCCCGACCAGCCGGGTGACTTCGCCGGTGCGAACGTGAACATCCGCACGAAGGAGTTTCCGGCAACGCGCCAGATTAATTACTCCACGAACTTCGGCGCGAACAGTCGAGTGCTTGGCCAGACGCTGCCGTTTGCTCCTCGTGCCGGCGGCGAGCTGCTCGGCTTCGCCAACTCGTCGCGTCAGGTTCCACAGGCTATCGCACAGGCCAACTTCCTCGGCAGCGTGCCGCAGTCGCAGTACAACCAGATGGCGCTTCAGCAGCGCAACGTCTGGAACGCGGCGCCGCGCAGCGGTGGCATGAACGGCTCCTTCGGTGCGTCGACGGGCGGCAATACGATCTTCGGCAAGCGCCTCGGCTACGTCATCAGCGCCAACTACGGTTACTCCGAAGAGACGCGTTCGGATGAACGCTTCGCCGTCGGCAACCAAGGTCCGAACAACACGGTGGTACCGCTGACTTCCGTGTCCGGTACGACGGGCCGGTCAAGCGTACAGTGGGGCGGCATTGCGAACTTCTCGAAGCTGATCGGCAAGAGCTCACGGTTGTCGCTCAACACGACGGCGACGCGCAGCGCGGACAACGAAGCGCGCACCGATCGCGGCTTCGACGAAAACCTCTCGGACAGCATCGCCCGCACGACCCTGCGCTACGTCGAGCGCGGCGTGGCCACGGTCACCGGTCAGGGTGAGCACCAGCTTGGCGATCGCAACAAGACCGCGTGGTCGGCCACCTACGCCAGCACCACCCGTCGCGAGCCGGACCGCTCCGACGTGGTGTACTCGCGCGGTAGCAACGGTCAGTACTCGCTGCTCGCGTCGCTCGACGGTGCGCGCCGACTGTACTTCGACCTGAACGAAACGAACAACACGGCGCAGGTGGATCATACGATCAACCTCGGTAACGTCGCGAACCAGAATATGCTGAAGCTCGGTGCGTACGTGCGTGCCACGGATCGTACGGCGGCGGCGCCGATCTATTCGTTCATCTCGCGCGCGCCGGAGAGCATCCGGTCGCAGTCGGCGGATGTGATCTTCGGTTCGGCGCAGGCCTGCGCGACCTGTAACGACATCAATGTGCAGCCGATTGGACAGGCCGGTTCGTACACGGCGCAGGACCGCACGATGGCCAGCTACTTGATGACGGACTGGGGCTTGGGCCAGAAGGTCCGCGTCATTGCTGGCGCCCGCGTCGAGAAGGCCAACATCGACGTGTCGTCTAGCACGCAAGGTGGCTTCACGGCGGCGGCAAAGCTGGACAACACGGATGTCCTGCCGTCCCTGCTCATCAACACGAAGCTC
>JBBQAK010000248.1:0-6072 GCA_038316215.1 Gemmatimonadales bacterium
CCTGGAAATTGCCGGCGCGCGTGTAGAAGCTCTGGTTGCCCTTTCGCACGACGAAGAACGAGTCGCCCTGGATCGCCACGTCCGTGTTCAAGCCGGTCGATTCGAGGTTGCCCTGATTGAAGATCTGATCGATCGAGCCGATCTGCATGCCGAGGCCGATCTGGACCGGGTTGATACCACCCTGGTCTCCGGGCGGACGGCTAGCGCCCTGCAGCAACTGCGCGAAGCCTTCCTTGAACGTCACGCGGCCGGCCTTGAAGGCCACCGTGTTCACGTTCGCAATGTTGTTACCGATCACGTCCATGCGCACTTGGTTGTTGCGCAGGCCGGAAACGCCGGCAAAGAGAGAACGAAGCATCTTGAAAATTCCTCGTGGGTCAGGTCGCGATCAGGCGCGCACTTGGGTGAGCTGCGACATCGGCACGCTGAGCGAATCGCCGATGATCAGGATGGGGTTGCCGCTTTCGTACCGCATGCCGGTAATCCGTCCGGCTGTGTACGTCTTCGCTGCTTGCCACTGGCCGCCATCCGTTGCGACCTCGAACTTGTACGTGTACTTCCCGGGCGGGAGCGGTGGAGTCATTGGATAGTCGCCAAGTTCAAACGACATCTGCCCGCCCTTGACTTCGCCAACGCTGATTGTGCCGACAGCGACGCCCTTGTCATTGATGAGACTGATGCGGCCACCGCCCTTCATGGTCCCGCTGTCAACGAGGATGGTGCCGTTGCCGGCCTTGTCGACGAAGGTGTTGTTGCCGGTGGTCACGCCGATCTTGCCGACGGTGCCCATCGCCATCTGCCCTTCGATGAGCTGCGCCAGTTCATCGGACCGCGTGTTTTGCGTCGTCTCGAGCGACTTGATCGCATCGGCCGTGGCGGTCGCCGATGCGGCCTGCGCTTCCATCGACTTGTTCATCGTGATCAGCTGCTCGACCGTGGAGAACTGGGCGAGCTGTGCTGCCATGTCCTTGCCATCCATCGGGTTCAGGGGATCCTGATTCTTCAGCTGGGCCACGAGCATCTTCAGGAACTCGTCCTGACCCATCGCGCTCGTCTTGGCCAGACCGCTGATTTTGGCGGACGGCTCGGCCGCCCCAACCGGCGGTTTCGCGCCCGTCGTTGTGTCCGTCGTGGTGTAACTCGGCTTGATCGTGTTTGGATCAAACGCGCTGGCGACATTCCGCGTAGCGGTGATCATCACTTGGTCCCGTTAAAGAGATTCTGCCAGCCGCGCTGGTTTGCCTGCTCGCGCTGCTGCTCCCGCGCCGCTTGCTCCTTCTGCTCGCGGCGAGCATCCTGCTGCTTATCCCAGTCGCGGCCAGTGGCACGGTCGCGCTGACTCTGCGACTGCGCGTTCTCGCCCGACGTGGTCGGCGTCGCGCCGTTCGCACGGAGCGCATCGCGCTCGCTGCCGATCGCGCGTGACGCATCACTCTGCTCCGACTTCGCCGTGCCGCTGATGCGCACACTGTCGGCGTCGAGACCATGACGGCTCAGCGACTCCTGCAGTTCGCCCGTACGCAGCTTCATCCGCTCGGCGCTCGACGCATCGGTTTCGATGGACGTGTCCACCACGTTGCCGCGGAGATCGACGGTGATACGATCTTGTGTACCGTTCGCGTTCTCGACGTTGAGCGTCATGCGTGAGAGCGGACCGGCCGGCGCATCCGCGCGCATCGCCTGAATGTCCGACACGCGCTGTGCCTGTTCGCTTCCCGCTGCCGGACCCATCGAAGCGGCCCGCTCGGCGCCCTTCGCCTGCGTGCCGCTCTGGGCGTTGCCCTGCATCGCACCAAAGCTCGACGTGTCCCCCGCGTTCTCGTGCTTGGCCTGGCCGAGCTTTCGTCCATCGTTGATCGGATGTCCGTTTTCGTCGCGCGCACCGCGTCCGAACGCGTTGCCATTTTGTTCGCCGTTGGCGCCCGTGTTTGCATTGGCCTGTGCGATGTACGCCGCAGCGCCTTCGCCCAGTGCAGCCGGGGCCGCGTTGGCATCGGCTACGCGCGCGACCTGCGCCACACCGGCCACACTCGCGACCTGCGCCACACCAGCCGGCGCCGACGATGCCGCCGCGGCCGACGATGACTGGCGCTGAAACGCGGCCGTCACCTTGTCGAGCGCCTGCGGAGCCGCATTCGCCAGTGCGCGCTCGCTATGACTCGCGAGCTCGAGATGCCCCGGGTCCTTCATGCCGAGCGTGCGAAGCCCTTCTTCTTTGGCGATGCGCTGCAGACGAGCGAAGCCCTGCGCGTTCTCCCAGGAGCCGTCCACGATCACGTCGACCGCGTCACCACGCGTGTGCGCGGAATCGCGTGTCCACGTGACGACGGCGCCGGGACGCGTGCGACCCTGCTCGAAGAGCTGATCTTGACGCTGCTGTGAGCGGGCCGTTTCGACGATCGAAACGTCATGACCATACTCGCCCTTCATACGATCGATCACACGCTGCACCCGCGAGCGGAGCTCTGGGGCGACGGCATCGAGATCCTTGATCGGCGTGGTCGGGTCGGCGGCCGACGCCGCTGTAGCCGCTGCCAATGCCGACGCGCTGGCCGTGGCGGCTGCGCTGGCCGCGTATGCTGCGGCGTTGTCAGCGATTTCAGTACCGGATGGGGTGCCTGCCTTCGCGAGGAGCGCGTCCAGCGCCGCGCGTGCGTCGGCACCTCGGACGTCACCGATAGCCATCAACTGTTCGAGCGAGGAACCACGCTTGGTCGCGATGCGCGAGAGCACCGCGAGGGCGTTGCGCTCGCCTTCGATTTCACCCTGACTGCCGAGCTGCGCGCTGATCCGCTGAGCCGCGCGGGAAATACCGAGGAGGCCGTTTGCGCCGCGATTCTTGGCGTACGTAGGCAGATCGATAACGTCGTCCGAGGAGGGCTCGGTTGGTGCGCCGCCCGTCGACGTGTTGTCGATCGATGTGTTCAGGATGCCGTAGCGCAGCGCTTCGCTCACCTCCTGTGCGGCGCGCTGTGCATCGCGGTCGTGCGATCCATGCTGCAACGCCGTGCGCAATCCCTTTTCACCCGGAAACGCGCCTTCACCCGTGAGGGGCTCGCCGGTCGATCTGTCAGAGGACTGCTCACCAGCCGCCTCGTCGAGCAGCTTGTCGACGAGAGACGCGCCTTCCGCAGGCAGCTGCTGCATCAGATCGGACCGAACACGCGAGCCGGCGCCCGAGATGAGCGCAAGCAGTGCGGAGAATTCGGCGCGCGAAACGCTCCGTTTTCTCTCACTCTCGGTAGCAGATTCCGTCCCGCTCTGGTCGGTGTCGGGGCGCGACGTGCGCTCGATCGCCCGCTCGGCAGCCCGTTCCGGGCGCGGCGCGGCAGTGGTGATCGCTTTCATCACGTTCATAGCGAGCCTCCGGGGGCTTTGCTGCCACCCTTCGTGATCGCCGCGGCCCGCGTTGCCGACATCGACGTCAGGATGGCGGCTGCCTGGCGGTCGTTCATCATGCCAAGAATCGTGCGAACGTCGCTGTCGGTCATCTGGTCGAGCACTTTGGCGGCGTCCTTCGCGGCCATCGCCGAGAAGATCTTGGCGAGGCGCTGCTCGGGGAGCGCCGTGTGCATCGCGGCATCACGGGCGTCCTTCACGATGTTGGCGGCAGATGCGGCGCTCGCCTTCTCGTCGGGCACCGACGGTGCCACTGACTGCGTCTGCGATTTCAGACTGGGCGTCGCGTGTGCGTCCGAGCCCGGCTTCGCCGCTGCCGACTTCAGCTCGCGACGCGCCGCCTGGAGTAGGCGAATGCTGTCGGCCGGCGTGAGCGGCGCAGCGGCTTCATGAGTGCCCTGCACGTCCATACCGTGCGCGGCGCTGTCGGCCGGAACGCTGTCGTGCGCTGCCGCTTCGTCCGGCGACGCATCGCCGTGCGCGGAATCCGCATGCGTGGAGTCGGCCGGATGTGCCTTGAGGCTATCAGCCAAGTGCGTCGAGTCAGTCGTGTACTTGGCTGACGTCTTCATGTACGTGTACCCCGTGCCGCCGCCGAGGCCGGCCAGGAGTCCAATCACGATCGGGATGATCAGCTGCTTCATGAATGCGAACCATCAGTAGGAGTGTTGCTGCTCGCGGCGTCATCAGCCGCAGTCAGCCCTGCTTTACGCGAGAACTGCGCCAGAGCGATCTCATCCATAGCGACACGGTCCTTGTGGGCGCTCTCGGCGCGCCAAGTGTCGGCGTGGCGGGACTTTAGGCGATCGAGCACGCGCCGGTCTCGAGCCGCTTCTTCCAGCATTGCCTGCGCTTTCTGTACGTCGCTGTCGGCAAGCTTTGCCGCGTCGTCGGCCAAAAGCACCCGTTCGTCGAGCGAGGCGAGCACGAATCCGAGTTGGTGGAGATGTCCGATGCGCGGACCGTTGTTCGCGGTCGTCGAGATCTGCTGCTTGCTGTGATCGCGCAGATTCGCGATCTCCGCTTTCGCACGATGCGCGGCATCGGCGTTGTCACGCGCACTCGCCAAGGCGCGCGCCTTCGCTTGCTCATGCTGCTCGCGCAGTTCGAGAATGCGCTGCAATCGGAACTTGAAGCTCACGGACGTCTCCGCACGGAGGCCTCAATGGCCTCGGCGATCTGGGCGAGCGCGCTATACGTGTCGCCGTACGGCGTCGTCTCGTCGGGGCGCTGCTGCAGGAACTCGAGCACGCGCTGGCGATAGATGATGGCGGCATCGACGTAGGGATCGCTCCCCTTCTGATAGGCACCGACCATGATCAAGTCCTCTTTCTCGCGATACGCCGCCTCAAGTCGTAGCATGGCGCTGCCGGCGCGACGCTGGATCTCGTTGGTGATCGCGTCTTTCACTCGGCTCTTCGAGTCGAGCACATCGATGGCCGGGAAGTGATTTTGCGCCGCGAGGCGACGCGTGAGCACGATGTGGCCGTCGAGAATCGAGCGCGAGGCGTCGGCCACGGGCTCGTTGAAGTCGTCACCGTCAACCAGCACCGTGTAGATGCCGGTGATCCCGCCCGTAGTGGCATTGCCGGCGCGCTCGAGGAGGCGAGGCAGATTGGCGAACACCGAGGGTGGATAGCCCTTCGTGGTAGGGGGCTCGCCGGTCGCGAGTCCGATTTCACGCCAGGCCATCGCGACACGCGTGACTGAGTCCACCATCAGCAGCACCTGCTTTCCCTGATCGCGGAAGTACTCGGCGATCGCCGTGGCCACGAGTGCGCCGCGGGCGCGCACGAGCGCGGCCTGATCGCCGGTGGCCACGATGACAACGGAGCGGGCGAGTCCTTCTTCACCCAATGAGTTCTCGATGAACTCGCGCACTTCACGACCACGCTCACCAAGCAGCGCGATCACGTTGACATCGGCCTGTGCATTCCGTGCGATCATACCGAGCATCGTCGACTTGCCCACGCCGGAGCCGGCGAAGATACCGATACGCTGACCACGACCGATCGTGAGTAGCCCATCGATCGCGCGCACACCCGTTTCCAGCGGAAGATCGATCGTGTCACGCGTGAGCGGATTGGGCGGTTCGGCGGAGAGCGGTACGCGCTCCACGGTATCGAGCTTGCCCTTGCCGTCGATCGGATGACCGAGACCGTTCAACACGCGGCCCAGCAGGCCAGGGCCCACGTCGACCCCGAAGGTGCGACCGAGCGGCTGAACGCTTGCACCGGCATGCAGTCCATCAAGCTCGCCGAGCGGCATGAGGAGCACACTGCGCTCGTTGAATCCCACAACTTCGGCAAGCACCGACCGTTCACGCGAATGGCTGGTGATGCGGCACAGCGAACCGAGTCCGACGTCGATGCCGGTGGCTTCAACCACGAGCCCCACCACGCGGGTCACGCGACCGTACGAACCGAAGCGCTCGCTGTGCGCGAGCCGGTCCTGCATCGCATCCAGCAATGAATGGTAGCCGTCGCCGAACGGCGTCGTGGCGCGCGTTGGCGTCATCATGCTGGCACACCACTGAGGCTACGATACGCGCGCTCGAGCGCCGTATCCACCCGGCCGTCGAGGATACGCTCACGCCCTTCCATCAAGCAGCCGCCGCGCAGGATCGACACATCGCTGATCCAGCGGATCTCGCGACGACCGGCGTCTTCGATC
>JBBQAK010000317.1:0-4731 GCA_038316215.1 Gemmatimonadales bacterium
AGACCCGGGATCGCCGTGTAGCGCCGCAGATCGACGACCGTCGCGCCCTTGGGAATCACGGCGGTGCCGGTACCGACGCGCAGTACCGTATCGGCCTGCACGAGAATCGTGACGTTCTTCGTGGTACGCCCGGAGGGATCAGCCATCGCACCAAAGCGCAGCGCGGTGACGGAAGCGGGCCTCGTTTGGGCGCCGACCAGCATTGGCGTCGCGGCCAGGAGCAGGCGCGAGATTCGGGTGCGGATGCGAGTGGTCATCAGCGGCTGTGTTTGTACATCATGTCGACGAGCTCGTCGTACATCGCATCGCGCTCCGCACCGCCAGCGGCGATCGCGGTCGTGGCGCAATGCTTGAGGTGATTACGCATGAGTTCCCGACCGACGGCACGCAGCGCCTCGTGGGCGGAAGAGATCTGGGTGAGGATATCGGCGCAGTAGCGGTCGTCGTCGACCATCTTCTGCAACCCGCGGATCTGTCCTTCGATGCGCCGGAGTCGCTTGAGATTGCGCGCTTTGGTATCGGGATCGACCGCCACGGCCTTCCGGCCGGTTTCGTCGTGCCCGCCGCAGCCGCAGCTGATCGCGTGAGACGGGTCGCCGTCGACCGTCGCGGTGGGGGCTGCTTCGGCGGCGGTCGCTTCGGTGGCGGTCGGAACGGGCGGCTGGGGCATAGGTGTCGTTCCCTGGAACAGGATGGATCAGCGCGTGGGCGCGTCCACTGAATATGGTGATACCCTATCCCCCTATGTCAATCAACGCCGTACCCACGGTAAGCGCGAAGCCCCGGCACCCCGCTCGAGCTACTCCGTTTCGAATTGCGCGTTCACGGTGTCGCGGATTCTGTGTCCATGTGTCTCACCGCGCGGAAGTCAGTGCCGGCGTCGTACGCGGTGGCCGCCGGTGCCGGGTAGCCTGTTCGTACGCATAGGCAAAACCAAACAGGCGAGGCTCGCTCCACGGACGACCAAGAAACTCGAGACCCGCCGGCAGTGCGTCGCTGGTAAAGCCCATCGGCACGGTGATGGCGGGCCACGCCAGCGTAGGGCTGAGCGATCGGTTGTCGCCGAGTCCGTAGCCGTCCACGGGACGCGGATTGGTGAGTACATCCGCCGCGATCACGGTGGGCGGCGCATCAAACGTCGCGTAGACCACTGCATCGAGCTGACGGTCGGCCATGAGCTTGAGCATCGCCACGCGCATCGCCTCGCGCGATTGCATGACCGCCCCATAGCCGGCTTCGGCAGTGCTGCGGCCGACATACGCCATCAGTGAGCGCGCACGCCACGGATTTACGCCACCGACAAGCAGGATCTCCTTGAGGGTCTTCACGGGCGCATTCGGATGCTGCGCGAAGTAGGCGTTGGTCGCCTCCTCGGTTTCGTAATCATTGCTAAGTGAGTCGCCGCGCACCGAAGGGATCGTGAGCGAGTCGACGAGAATCGCACCCTGCGCGCGCAGATCCACGAGCGCCTTTTCGAAAAGCGGTCGTACCTTCTTGTACTCGATCGCGTTCGCGCGCGCGGTCGAATCGCGCCGTGTCTTGGTTACGCTGGAGGCCGTGTCGCGCGAGGCAACACTGTCAGCGGCTGGGCGTCCGACGCTGTCACGCGGGATGCGCAGCACGCCGATGCGCGCGCCGCGTAGTGCGTCGGCTTTAAGCGTTGCCGTGTAGGTCGCCGGCACGTTGCCGACGGCGTACGCGGTAACGGGATCGTTGGCGTCATACCCCGCGATCACGTCGAGCACCCGTGCCGCGTCGGCGACAGTGCGCGTCATCGGCCCCATGGTATCCTGCGTTGGATTCGCGGGGAGCATGCCGAAGCGACTCACCAGCGGCAGCGTGGGGCGCAGACCAACCAGGCTGCTCACCGCCGCCGGACCACGAATGGAACCGCCGGTGTCCTCACCGATGGCTACCAACCCGAAGTTTGCCGCGGCCGCGCTGGCGGACCCGCCGGAGGAGCCGCTCGGATTGCGTGTGGGATCGTACGCGTTGCGAATGATGCCCGCCGAGGAGCTGACGAAGCGCTGCGCGAACTCTCCCATGGTGGTCTTGGCGATGATAATGGCGCCCGCTCGTTCGAGCCGTTGCACCGCAGTGGCATCGCGCTTCGGTACGAAGTCCTTGAAGAGCGTAGATCCATAACTCGTCGGCATGTCGCGCGTTTCGATCTGATCTTTCAGCAGCACGGGTACACAATGCAACGACCCGCGTGGCTGCTTGGCGCGCAACACGGCGTCGAGCGAGTCGGCCTCGAGCAGCGCGCGCGGGTTCAGTGTTTGTATCGCGTTGAGGGCCGGTCCCGATTTGTCGTAGGCGGCAATGCGATCGAGGTAGGCCTGCACCAGATGGCGACAGGTCAGACGCCCTGCCTGCATCGCGGCGTGTACGGAGGGGATGGTCGCCTCCATGACGTCGAACGATTGCGCGCCGGCCATGGGCGCAGCACATACGAGCAGCAACGTGGCGTGCAGCAGGCGACGCGCGGCGCGCGGCACGTGCGCGAAACGGGGAGCGAAGATCACGAGTGGGTTTACTGGAAGAGGAACAGGGCCAGTCACGTTTAGTTAGTTGATCATCTATTGCGATGCGCCGCGAGCCAAGTTGCGCCGGGCCTCGGCCAACCAGTGGAGCACCACGGTGAGTTCGACTGGTCGGCCGGACGTGCGCGCCATCAGGAAGTGTTTACCGTCAGGTGCGACATCGTAGTTCGCATGGATGGCACCCGGCACGAAGTCGACGCCGAACAGCTTCGCCCGTGAGCGCACACCAAGCTCTCCGCCGGTATTGAGCGTCGCTGCCATGAAGTCAGCGCCGCTCACGTAGAATAGACGAGTCCCATCAGGCGACCAGACCGGTTCGGATCCGCTGTTGGTCGAGATCTGCACGCGGCCCCCGGGTCCCGGAAAGGGACGCACGAACACCTCCGGCGAACCGGTCTCGTTGGAGGTGTATGCGACCCATCGTCCGTCCGGGGAGAATCGCGGCATCACCTCGTCGAAGGGCGTCACCTCGAACGGTTTCGGCGTCGTATCGCCACGCATCGCGCGATACCAGATGTCGCGCCCCGTCTTGTTGCTGAGCGTACGAAAGAGGAGGTACTCGCCGTTCGGTGAGAGCAACCCCTCAGACACATAGCGCTGGTCGTTCGTCGTTTGCTGCAGCGCGGAAGCCGGCTCGCTTCGATCGAAACGCTGCCACCAGATTGCTTCAGCTCCGTCTCCAAAGTGGCGAAAGAGGACGCGTTGCCCATCGGGAGACCACTCCGGCCTGTCGGCCAGAAAACCACTCGTGAGCGGAGTCGTTGTGCCAGACGTGATGTCGATGATGCTCACCACGTTGAGCCCGTCGTTGGCCTGGCCACGACGCTCGGGTGTCGTGACGGCGATGCGCCTACCATCGGGCGAAAAGCGCGGGAATTGCACTGCGCGCGGCGCGTTGGCCGGATCAATAATGGGCGCACCAATCCCGCGTTCGTCGATAAGTTCGAGCCGCGACTCTGACGACCCGCGGAATGTCACGAGCGTACCGTTGGCTGAAAGCGCCGGGCTCGACTCCGGGGTGATCTGCGTTTCCAGGGCGACTGACGGTCCGATCTTCATCGATCGCGCATCGAAAGACGCCGCCATCAGCGCGCCTTCTTGTGTGAGATACACGATGAGGTTGTCCTGGACGGCGATGACCAGCTCCGCCGCGACACCAAGATCGCGCACTTCACCGCCCTCGATCGGCACCACGAACAACGACGGTCCACCCATGAACAGGTGCTTGCCGTCGGGCCCCAGCACCATTGCTCTCGCACAATCGCATGGACGTCCGTTCTGCGTTATTGAAATGGCATGCGTTGGCCCGCCGCTCGCCTGAACGATCACGGCGCCGCTGATACCAAGTGACACCACCACGGTATCACCGCTCCACGTGAGGCCGCCCGGGAGCAGTTTGTTCACGCTCTCGGGTAGCGGCACGTCGACCATGGTCCCGTTGTCGATCGAGACGCGGCGCAGTCCCCCCACACCGCGCTGGAACATCAGCGAACGGCCATCGGGAGACAGGGCGAAGAAACGCGCCTCTTCCGTGCCCGCCAGCGCTTTGCCCTCGAGGGCGCCAAGATCCTGCACATAGATCGGCCGGGAGCTGCCGTAGCGTGCCTTATAAGCAATCCGACGACCATCAGCGGAAATCGATGACGTGGAATAGCGATTCACACCGAGTCCGTCGGCGGGAGGCCTGACCACGAAGCGCACGGGCGGCTCGTCCGGCAACGATGCGACGCGGGTGGACTGCCACGCGATGAACGCGAGCGAAAGCAGCAACGCGGCCGCGTACGGCACCGGTGACGCGTACCAGCGACGGTGCGGCGCACTGACTGTGGCGCCTGCTGCCGTTTGCGACGCTGTGCGGAACCCAGGATTCGCGAGTGCCTCCGAAAACGCTTTCGCCGATTCGAATCGATCGGCCGGCAGCTTCTCGAGCGCCATCGAGAGCGCAGCGGATACGTTCGGCGGGATCGACTTTCTCAAATCGGTCGCCGGCTTCACTGGTTCGGCGATGATCTTCATGATGATCTGCTGCGCGGACGTGCCCATGTGCGGCGGCTCACCCGTCAGCATCTCGTACAGCACACTGGCCAGCGAATATACATCAGAGCGCGCGCTGATGGTGCGATCGGCGGTGGCCTGCTCGGGGCTCATGTAGTGCGGTGTGCCGAGCGAGAGTCCGGTCTCCGTCATG
>JBBQAK010000061.1:0-13011 GCA_038316215.1 Gemmatimonadales bacterium
GCGGGATTGGGACGCGACGACAGGAAGCGATTCAGGGTGCGTGCTCATGGCTCGTTCGAAATGGAAGGAGAGATCACCGGTTCCGGCACTACCGGTACCGCTACGGATTGCGGCCTGATCACGCGGCGTCCTGACGGTCGCGACGAACGGGCGACAGTTCGTGGCTCTGCGCCAGCGCCACCGTCTCGGAGACGTCGAGAATGAGGCCCACGCGACCGTCGCCCAAAATGGCGCCTCCGCTCACGCCGGGCACCTTGCCGAGGCCGTCGCCGAGTGTCTTTGCGACAACCTGCTGCTGACCGAGGAGATCATCCACGAGGAGGGCGGTGCGGCGATCGCCGTCGCCGACGATCATCAGCAGGCCGTCGAGCGGCGACTGGACGGCGCCAGCGACCTCGAACAGCCGGTGCAGCCGGATGATAGGCATCAGCTCACCACGCAGCAGCACGACCTCGCCATGTCCAACCACGGTGGAGAGCATGGCCTGTTCCGGACGGAAGCTCATGTGGATGTGCGTGAGCGGTATGATAAAGCGTTCGTCGCCGACGCGAACAAGCATGCCGTCAGTCACGGCGAGCGTGAGCGGTAGACGAATCGCGAACGTGGTACCCTTGCCTGGCGTCGAGGTAATGTCGATGCGACCGCGGATCTTCTCGAGGTTGCGACGGACCACGTCCATGCCGACGCCACGTCCCGAGATGTCGGTGACCTGTTCCGCGGTGGAGAAGCCGGGCGCAAAGATCAAGTTGAACACATCGCTGTCGGTCATGCCCTTGTCGGAGTCGATCAGCCCTTTCTCGATCGCTTTCTTCACGATCTTGTCGCGATGCAGACCACGACCGTCGTCCTTGAGTTCGACCACGACGTTTCCCGAGGCATGGTAGGCGTGCAGGCGCACCACGCCGAGACGTGCCTTGCCGTTCGCCTCGCGCTCGTCGGGACCCTCGACGCCATGGTCCACCGCGTTACGCACCATGTGCACGAGCGGATCACTCAGGACGTCTACCATGTTGCGATCGATTTCCACATCGTCGCCATCGGTGACGAACTGCACCGTCTTGAACGCCTTCGACGCTGTGTCGCGCACGACGCGCGTGAGCTTCTGGAAGGTCGCGCGCAGCGGCACCATGCGCATGGACATGCTGAGATCCTGCAGCTCGCGGACGATCTTGCCGGCGTGCGTGACCTTGCGCAGCAGATCGTGCTGCGTACCGGCGCCGAACAGCTCGTCGCCGGCGATCATCGACTGCGCAATCACCAGTTCACCGACCATGTCGATCAAGCGGTCAAGGCGATCGGTCCGCACACGGATCGTGGCGTCGGCGTTCGACTCCACACGGGCCTTGTTCCCGGTGCCGCTCGCGAAGGCCGCCGCGGTCGGTGCCGACCCCACCACGTCCGCGGGGGTGGAGCGACTGGCCAGGGGGAAGATGTCATCGATGTCGGACACGGCGGACACGGCGGACACGGCGGACACGGCTTCGCGCGTAGGATCGTACCCGGCGAGTGCGTCGAGCAGCTCGTGATAGCCGTCGGGGATGGGCAGCTTGCCGTCGCCGTTCAATCCCGTCTCCGCCGACACCAGCAACGCCTTCAGCATATCCGCCGATCGCAGCGACAGATCGGCGCAGCCTTTGGTATAGGCAATCTCCTTGTCGCGCACGCGACTCAAGAGCGACTCCGCCTCATGCGCGAACGCAGCGATGCGGGAGAGTCCGAGGAAGGCCGATGTGCCTTTCACTGTATGGAAGGCACGGAATACGGTGTTGACGGCTTCTTCGTCGTCGGGGGACGCTTCGAGTTGAAGCAACGCCGCTTCGGAGTTGACGATGCATTCGTTGCTCTCCGTAATGAAGTCGGGGAGCAGGTCGCGATCGGCATCATCGGGCAGCTGATCGATGCCCACGTCATGCTGCAGCGATCGCTTGTGTTCGAAGGCCACATCGGGCTCGTCGAGCGCGACGCTCGGCGCGCTGGCGGTTACGGCCACGGCGGTCGCTTCCGCGGCAGGCGCAACCACGCGGTCGCCCGGCGCTACGCTGCTATCACTTGCCCGCATGGCGTCTGCGATGGCGCCGCTGACATCGGCGAAGGCCGCCGGGATGTCGGACGCCGTGCCCGTGACGATGGTGCCGAGCACGCGCGCCGCGCGAGCGACGAAGGGCTGTGCACGGAGCGGCACACGATTCTCGAAGGCGAGATCGATGAGTGCTTCACGCAGCATCGTGAGATCGGCGGTATCGGTGGCTTCCAGCTGCATCAGCAGCGTGGCGGCATCATCGAGATTCAAAGTGGACACGGGCGAACTGTCGGAGGTCTGCAAGCAGTACCCACCTGGGCACGATCACTTCAGGAGAGTATCGGCTCACCGGCCCGTCGGGTTTACGACCAGACACCGATTGGACACCGATTGGACGCGAGGACACACGGTCTAATGACGAACGGCCCGTACCGTTGAAAGTACGAGCCGCCGTGGTCACGCGTCGGAGCGGGGGGGACGCTACGCCGCGGGAGCGCGTACGGCGGTAAAGATTTCGTCGGCCAGCGCTTGACGCCTCTCGGCGTTCAGCGTCGTGGCGTTCGGATCGTAGGTCGTCTCATTGGGTGCGCGTGGAGCCCCTTCGGATACGCTATTCAAGTCGTCCGGATTCTGATCGAAGAGCTTGGCCACGTCGAGCAGCCGGTTCTCCATCTCGACCAACACCGCGGACGCGTGCGATAGCTGTTGGGACGTGATGTCCTGGAATTGAAGCGCGCCCATCATGAGAAACAGCTCGTCGCGAAGGTTAGCACGGATACCGCCGGCCTTCTCGCGATCAGGGCTCGCCTGCGCATCGATCGCATCGAGCTCGTCGACCATGTGCGTCGCGCGATCGCAGGCGTCCATAATGTCGATGGCCGCGTCTTCCGTGGCCGACGTGACCTCACGGATTTTCTCGTGCGTGGTGGCGAGCTTTTCCAGCGTCGTCGTTTGCAGCGCTGCGCGGCTTTCGCGCAGTCGCGACAGGACGCTCAGAATCTGGGCGTTCGCCTGCTCGAGAATCTGCGGGAGTTCCGACAGCGCGAGCATCGGAATCACGCGTGCCGACCCCTCCGCGGTGTCGCGAACGTCACGCATCCCTGTCAGTTCATGATCAACGAGGCGGAGTGCCGCCTCGGACTCGTACAGGACTTCCTGTGCACGGGTGCTGGTCATTGGACAGGTCCTCAGGCCGCTGCTGCTGGGAGGAGCGCGTCGATCTTCTCCTTCAGCACCTGCGGAGTGAATGGCTTGACGATGTAATTATTCACACCCGCTTCCATGGCCGTCAGAATGTCTTCCTTCACGGAGCGCGCCGTCACCATGAGGATGGGCACTTGGCGCCCATCTTCACGAGATCGAAGCACTTTGGTAAACTCGGTGCCGCTCATGTTCGGCATGTTCCAGTCCGTGATCACGAACTTGATCGAACTGTCGAACTTTGCCAACGCGTCCTGACCGTCGCCGGCTTCGACGGTGTCACTGAAGCCGATCCGCTGCAACGAATTGATGACGATGCGTCGCATCGTCGCGGAATCGTCTACCACGAGGAACTTCATACTGCCGGTCTCCTGATCGTGCCGGTCGGAGTGGGCCGCAGACCTACAGATCGCCGCGCGTCAAAATACGGCGCGCGACCTGGTCCACGACGTCGAGAGTGTTGTACGCGCCCGTGAGCACCTTCGTGCGTAGCTCGGCCACGCGTTCCGGATTCAGGGCGTTCGCCTGCTCAGTGTTCAGGCGACGACCCGCGTCCGAGATCTGGACCGAGTCCGACTTGACCGGCTTGGTAGCCGGAGACTGGGCGATCTCCTGCGCTGGACGCTGTACGGCAGGGCTGCTCGTCGGCGTCAGGCGTAGTGGATCGAGACTACTTCCGTTTATTCGCATAGGGGGTTCCTCCTCCTCACTTGGGACTATCGGCAGGAATGGCGCGCAACTTTACAGGTCGGGAAGATTTCCTCATCCCGGAATGCGACGTCCCTGTCGCCCAGGTCGTGCGGGTCGTGTCGGTGAAGCCCGTTCGGGACCGAACCACGGTCTCGGCGGTCGAGTGGGTGTTCATCCGTGCGGTCGTGCGGGATAACAGATGTCGAGCGTGGGCACCGGAGCATCCAATTCCGATAGATCCCCCTGAAAGTGCACGGCGGCCCCAGTATGCCACGGCTTGCCATCCGTGCCACTGACCAGGTAGGCCGCACGCAACCGCAGGAGTTCCACCTCGTCATGCTCCATCAGCGCCTCGTGCTGGGCCGCCTGATCGAGCTCGTCGAGCTTCTCCTGCAAGAGGGAGCTGAACGCCTCGGGGATCGTCGGTTTCTCGGACATGGTGGCCACGTCTCGGGTCAGCGGAGCCGGTCAACCAGATGGACGCCGGTCACCGCGCCGTACCCCAACCCTGCACTGCTGGCGCGCTGCACCGCATCGAGCTCGCGCCGGATCTCTTCGGTTCGGCGTGCCACCTTGGCGGCCAACTCCATCGTGACCCGGTGCGACGTGCTGAGTGCAGCTGAGACTTCGGTGAGCAGCGCGTCCGCGTCATCGACCGCCCGTTCCGTGGCCGCATAGAGCGGGCTATCGGCGGTCGGGCGCTCGAGACGCAGCATGACCAGATGCTCGCTGAGGTCCTGCAACATCTCATCGCGCTGTTCGAGCAAGCTGAAGAGCCGATCGTCATCCTGGCCAACGACGTCGACCGCTTCGCGGGCGAGTGCGTCGGCGGTGGCACAGATTGCCAGCGCGCCGCGAGCCGCCGCTTGTCGGGCCTCGGGACCGCGACGGCCAAACCGACCGCTGCGCATCGTATCGAAGGCGCTCATAATCGAGTGCCTGGTCACGCGGTTTTCAGGCGGGCGCCGCCCGGTGCCGATTGCGCGGCCGTGGTGAAACCATCACGGAGCGAGGTGGCAATGTTGACCAGCTTGCGCAGCGTGGCCACGTCCTGCCGCTGTCCGACGTCCACGAGCTCGTACAGCATGAACTGATACAGATCAGCCAACTGACTGGCGAGTGTGCCGCCCTTCTCGAAGTCGAGTGTAGCCAGCAACTCCGTGACCAAGCCGCGCGCACGACGCAGCGATGTGACGCGCAACTCGATATCGTTGCGGTCCATCGAAATGCGCGCACGCTCCAGGTTCACGACCAGCTGTTCGAACACGATCACGACGAGTCCCTCGGGAGATGCCGACTGGATCTCCATTTCACGATACGACGAGGACGGACTAGCGTAGGACATCGGGACGGTGGCTGGAGTCAGAACACATTCGGAAACTGCGTCACTCTCGTGAGTATCGGCAGTTATCTGTTGCCCTGAAGTCCCTGCACACTGGATAGCAGTGAATTTCCTTGCGACGTGATGCGCGCCACTGCTTCCTCCATGCGCGTGTAGCGCGCGACGAGCTGTTCGCGACGCAACTCCAGGCGCTTCTGCGCGTCGGCTTCCCGCCGCCTCAGTACAATTGTGTTCTCGGTGATACTCCGGATCGAGGCACTGATCGGACCAGCGCTAAAACTGTTAGCGCGGTCCGTCGCCGTCACGAATGCCGTTCCAAGCCCCGTCAGACCAAACAGCGTCTCGATTTCTGCCGGCTTATCCGCCAAGGCGGTCTTGAAGGCTTCCTGATTGAAGGTCAGCAACCCGTTGCGGTCCAGCAGCAGTCCCGCGTTCACACTACGGGAATACGTCGAGTTCGCCGACACCTCGGTGCGCAGTGCCTCCGTGAACGACTCCACGATGCGGCGCACCGTTCCGTCGGCATACAGCGGTGCGTCCGGCACGCGCTGTTCATCCATGAATTTTCGGATGGCGTTGTAGGAGTCGGCAAGCTTTTGTACCGTATCAACCGATGCTTTGACATCGCGCTCGATGACCACATCGATCGACGTGCCTGGCTCCGCGTTCTGTAGCGCAAGGGTGACGCCAGCGATCCCATCGACAATCGAATTGCTGTTGCGTGTGAATTCCTGACCGTCAACGCGAATGACCGCGTCTTGTCCCACCTGCAGCTCGCGGCTACGCCCAGCGACCACCGTGCTGACTGCACCCAGCGTGCCGTTCGAGCCATCGGCCCGGGTGACCGACAGCGACAACGAGAGTCTTGAGGCGCCGCCGGTGTCGTCGGTGAGGCGAATCCGACCATCGCTTCCCAGACCCGCCGTCGCCGTCCGCGTGCCACTGCCAAAGCCGGAGGACGTATCGTTGATCCGGGCCAGGAGCGTGTCCATAGTGTCGCCCGGCTCCACGACCATGCCGATGGACACCGCGGTGCCATCTCCCCGCATGCCGCGAATGTTGATGGCGTCGCCAACCATGAGGTTGGCCGACGTGCCGTTCACCTTGAGTCCAATCAGAGAGGTTCCCGATCCCGCCACGGCATCGCTCGCGCCGGTAAAGGCCGCGGATTGCACTGTCTGCCCAACCGTACCGGGCGTCCCGGCGGCGAAGCCCAGAGCGTCGATGATGGCCTGCGAGTTCGGATCGCCGCCCACCGCATTGACGTTGCCATCGGCGATAAGCCGATAGCGCGTCTCATCCCCGAACGCTTCAGCCTGTACGGAGGCCGAACCACCAGCGGCATTGATCTTCGCCGCGATGGAGCTGATCGACTCCGTGGAGAGGTCGGCGGTGATGAGGATGTCCCCCACCCGGATGCTCGCGGGCTGCGGAGAGATCGACATACCCATCGCCACCGCAGCGGCGGTTGTCGCCGACGATATCGGTTTCGAACGCGTGTCGAGGAATCCGAGATCGCGCGCCATACCGCCGGTGCCGTCCGTGATCGCGGCGCCGGGACTTCCGGCCGTATTCGCCGAAATGACCAGGCGTCCAGCCGTCCCGCCTTCGCTCACGATGCTGGCCGTGACGCCGGCATTGGCCGCATTGATCGAGGTGCGGATATCGGCGAGCGTATCGGTCGCCGCCACCGATATTTCGGTGCCGTTGATCGAGAAGGTGCCGGCGGTGCCGCGTGCGACGGTGGTGTCCGCCACGGAGCGCCCCGAGAGCTTGGCAGTATCCGCCAGCTGCAGCACTTCCACACGATATCGTCCCGGCATCGCCGACGAGGTCGCGGCCGCGGTCAACAGCGTTCGTGACGTGCTCGGGCTCGGAGGGACAGTAGCGGTGTATCCGCCAATGCCGACCGCCGAACAGCCAGCGCGCTGCTGTTCAGTGTTTCGACCAGCTTCTGGAGGGCAGTCCATGCCTCCTTCTGCCGGCCGCGCAATGTGATGCGATCCGTGATCGGCTTGACGTTGCGCGCTTCCATAGCCTTCATCGTCGAATCGACGATGTCGTTCCATTGGACGCCGCTGCTCAGTCCACCGAAATTGAGAGGTGCGGTCATGACTACCTCGGGTCTTTCGTGCTAAGGCCATACCCCGGGGCCGACGAACTCGCCGACCCCGGGGCCAATTACCTGCTGGAGAACTTCGGGTTTAGCGGAGGAGCTGCAACACGCCCTGGCTACCCTGATTCGCCTGCGCCAGCATGGCCTGCGCCGCCTGCGTCAGGATGTTGTTCCTCGTGAAGTTGGCCATTTCTTCCGCCATGTCGACGTCGCGGATGGTCGACTCGGCCGCGCGCACGTTCACGACCGCCGACTTCAAGTTCTGCACCGTGTAGTCGAGCACGTTCTGACCAGCGCCGATGTTGGCGAGCACACCGTTCACTGCATCGAGCGCCGTATCCGCGTCCGCCAAGCTCGAGCTACCAGACAACGCCGTCTGGGTCAGCGTGGCGGTCACCGTGACCGTACCGCTAGTCGCGCTGTCCGACACCTGGAAGGTGAGCGAGCCGAACACCGACGTACCTTGAAAGTTCGCGGCGCCCTGGATACGAGTGGACTCCGTCTGCAACGAGGCGATTTCGGCGTTGATCGTGGTGCTCGTCCCCGCGCTCGACGTGCCGTTCAGCTTCTGCGTGATCAATTCCTTCTGACGTTCGATGATGCGCGAAATCGTGGAGGCAGCGCCTTCCGCGATCTGGAGCATCGCATTTCCCTGCTCGGCATTGGCCGCAGCCTGGTTCAATGAACGGCTCTGCGTACGAAGCTTGTTGGCGATGGCGAGACCGGCCGCGTCGTCAGCCGCGCGGCTGATGCGGAGACCCGAGCTCAGCTTCCGCATGCTACCCTCAGTCGCCATGTTGTTGACGAAGCTGTTGCGAGAAGCCGTGATCGCGCCAACGTTGGTATTTACACGCATGGTCCTATCCTCCGTGATGTGTGCTCTGAGGCATCCTTGCCTCGCCCGGATCCGACTCTCGAATCGCGGTCAGATGTTATTGTCGTCTGAGCCCGAAAGAACTTGAGCGGGAGATTTCGAATGACTCGGCGTTCTGGAACACATCGTCACGAAACCGGCACTTCACTCACACCCAAGGCCGGAATCGTCACGCCG
Source organism: Gemmatimonadales bacterium (assembly GCA_038316215.1). Classification (GTDB taxonomy): domain Bacteria; phylum Gemmatimonadota; class Gemmatimonadetes; order Gemmatimonadales; family Gemmatimonadaceae; genus Gemmatimonas. Next base: position 8,420 of record JBBQAK010000061.1, read on the forward strand.
GTGATCCACCGCGGATGAACGTGCCGTTCGACGTGGAGTCGACGCTCGCCGCCGGGCTGGTGGCACTCGAGGGTGAGCGCTTTGCGGAGGCCGCCACGGCGTTCGCCCGGGTACAGCAGGCGATGCCGCACGACATCGCGGTGGCACTCATGGTGGCCAATGCCTGGCGCCTGTCGGGCGACACGGTCGCCGAGCGCGAGGCGTTGCTGCACAGCTACCGCGCGTCGCGTGCAGACGACGCCGACGCAGCCCCCGTGTACCAGCTCGGTGCGGCGCTGCTCGATGCCGGCGCGCCGACCGAGGCGCGTCGCTGCTTCGAGCACGTGGTTCGACAACGCCCGAAGGATGCGGCGGCGCTTGGCGCGCTGGCGAGTGCCACCCGAGCGGACGGCGACCCGCACAAGGCATGGCCCATCATCCAGCGGGCGATGGCCGTGACGTCGAAGCAGCCGGCACTCCTGCTGACCGCCGCGCAGATCCGGCACGCACTTGGCGATCTCACGAGAGCGCGCTACTGGCTCGATCGCGCCGAAGCCATTCGCCCCGGGCACGGTCCCACGAGATTACAGCGCGGGCTGACGTCGCTGCTCGGTGGTGCCACCGCTGCCGGATGGGCCGATTTTGAACATCGCGGCTTGCCGACACCACCGACCACGGGAGCTGCGCCGTGGCGTGGCGAGCCGCTCACCGGGCAGACCATTCTGGTTACGTCGGAGCAGGGACAAGGCGACCACTTCCAGTTCATCCGCTTCGCGATCGATCTGGTCGCCCGTGGCGCCACGCGCGTCGTGATCGAGTGCCACCCCGCGGCGCTGACGTTGTTCGTGGCCAGTGGGTTCGATGCGGTCGTCAAAGGAGAGGCGCCGGCTACCGACTGGTATGTCCCGATGCTGTCGCTGCCGTACCGACTGGCCATAGGAGCCGACGTCGCCGGCGCACGGGTTCCGTATCTCTCCACTGGTCGCACCGCCCCGCCTCGACAGGCGGGTCCGCGCCGCATCGGTCTCGTGTGGCAGGGCAATCCGGCCTTTCTGGCGACGTCATTGCGCGACCTGGATCTCAGCGCGCTCCAACACGTCGTCGACATCCCAGACGTGGAGTGGGTGTCCATGCAGCTGGGAAAGCCCCTACCCTTCGAACACCCTCGTTTTACGACCGTACCACTGACGGGCGACTGGCTGGCGACCGCGCGGCTGGTCGAGGAACTCGACGCGGTCGTGAGCATTGACTCCGCGATAGCGCATTTGGCCGGCGCGATGGGGCGTCCCGTGTACACCCTGCTTCCCTACACCCCCGACTGGCGCTGGGGACTGGGAACCGACGCGACGCCGTGGTACCCGTCCATGCGGTTGGTGCGGCAGCCGGCCCCCCGCGACTGGCCCGGCGCGATTCGCGCCTTGCGGGCGCCGCTCCCCCGAACAGCCTAGTTACGAACGGAAACGAGGCGGCAAATTGTGCCGCGCTGGATGACAAACAGGGTCCGATTGGCCCATGGCATGTTGATCTTTCATCGTAAGATGTTGATTGACAACATGATAGATACGGCACGGAAACTGCTACGCAAGACACAGGCGGCCTCGGCCGCCGTGACTCGTCAGCACCTCCGTTCCCGTCATGGACTCCTCCTCCGCATCCGCGTTGTCCTCCGTTGCCGCTTCCGCACCCGCTGGCAGCGTGAGCCTCGTCATGGCCACCTATCGTCGCACGCACTGCATCGCCGAAACCGTGCGGCAGCTGCTAGGTGGCCAGACCCGCGCACCGTACGAGATCATTGTGGTCAACAATGACCCGACCCCCGGGGCGGAGGATGCCGTTCGTGCCGTCCTCCCGTTGGACCCGCGCGTTCGCGTCATCTCCTGCACAACGGGCAAACAGGGTGCCGCGCGGAACCACGGGCTCGGCGTTGCCGCCGGCGAGTATGTGGCCTTCGTGGACGACGACGATGACTACGCATCAGACTTCATCGAGAAGCTCGCGGGGGTGCTCGATCTCGGTATCCGATCGGTGCGCTGCCAGATTCAATCCTGCGGCTGTGCTGGACCCGACTGCACCGGCAAGCCCACGCGTGCACACCATCCGCAAACGCAGAACACGATGGCGCGGCGTGATGCGCTCACCGCGACGTGGGGTGAGCCCCCCAACGAAGATCGCGAGTATTGGGAGCGGCATCCCGTTGAAGGGGCGATTGATGATTGCCTCGTGACCACGTGCTACGGTCCGGGTAAACATTCGCCACGCAACCTCGAAAAGGGTGGCGGTTGGCGGGTGCACTTCGTCGTGACGGTGCTCGTCTCACGTCACGATGCGCGATATCTCAAGCCCTGTATCGCCGCGTTGCGCACGCAGAGCTACGGACGGTTCACCTGTGTCCTTCGCGACGAATCCGGCGATGCCACGATCGCGAAGGCACTTGGCCAGCTCGTTGCCGGCGACGCGCGTTTTACCGTGCAGCGTTTCGCGCCGTTGCCACTGCAAGGGGCGGAGATGCTCACCCGCGCCTGCTCCGGTGGCACGCTGCACCCTGACGACGTGTTGCTGCTGTTGCGCGCCAACGAGCGTCTCGCCCACTCCGAGGTGCTCAATCAACTCGCCCACGTCTATGCGGAGCAGAACGACGTCTGGATGACCTACGGCGCCTGCGTCACGGAGCCCTTCGTTCCATCCTGGCCGCAGGCGTCGTTTCCGCCCGCCGTGTGGCGCAGCGCACGGTTTCGGGACGTCGCCGGCGTGATTGGTGAATACGCCCCTTTTACGCTGCGCGCTGCCTTCTTCAACGCGCTCGCCGCCTTGCTTCCGGCCGATCAGCTCGCGCCGCCCGCGCCGGCCAGCGCCGAGTACGACGAGTCCGAGCTACCACTCTTCCTCGCCGCCCTCGAGTTAGCCGGCGCGGCACATGTGTATCCAATGGCCGACGTGCAAGCCATTAAGGGGTTGGAGAAGCCGACCTATAAAGACGCCGCGGCACGCCGTGCGGCGATCGCCCGACAGTTCGAGGCACGCGCCCGTCGGCCCCTCGCGCCGCTTGCGGCACTGCCGGCACCGACGGCACTGCCGGCACCGACGGCACCGACAGCACCGACAGCACCGACGGCACCGACGCGCCAGGCGGAGACACCGCTGCACCCGTCAACGCCACTCCTCTGGGCGGGACCGGTATTCGACCCGAGTGGCTACGCCAATGAAGTCCGCTCGATGGTGCTGGCGTTGGAGGCGCTGGGTGGCGAGCCCGCACTGCGCGCGCTCGGCCATCATTCTCCGGCGTTCAGTAACCGGCTCGAGGTGAAGACTCGGGACCGACTGAACACGCTCCTCGGACGATCCGTCGCGTCCGACTTCATCGGAGTCGTGCACCTACCGCCCTCGTTCCTCCAGCGCGTGAAGGGCGCGCGTTACATGATTGGGCGTACGATGTTCGAGACCGACGGCTTGCCCGCCGCGTTTGTGGCCTCGTGCAATCAGATGGACGAACTGTGGCTACCGTGTGCGTTCAACCAAGCGACGTTTCGGCATGCGGGCGTGCAGACCCATATCACCTGTATTCCCGGCGCGATTGACAGCATGCGCTTTCGTCCCGGACTCAAGCCGTATCCGATTCCCCGTGCCCGCGGCATCGTGTTTCTCTCCACGATCGAGTGGAAGCCGCGCAAAGGATGGCAGACGCTGATCCGTGCATGGACGGAGGCGTTTACCAGCGGTGACGACGTGACCCTCGTGTTTCGCGCGTCCGTTCCGGGGCAGACCGACGTGGATGGTTCGGCCACGATCGATCGAGAAATTGACGCCTTGCTGGCCTCCATGGGTCGCGCGCGCGCGGACGTCGCACCGATCATCGTACTCGGCCGCCAGCTCGCTGACGCCGAGATTCCGCGGCTGTACGCCGCCGCCGACGTGTATGTCGCTACATCGAGTGGTGAGGGGTGGGGCTATCCCTATATGGAAGCGATGGCGTCGGGGTTGCCTACCATCGCCACGCGCTGGAGCGGCAACCTCGAGTTCATGAACGATGAGAACTCGCTGCTCTGCGAGATCGACGGCCTGATCCCCGCGCACGACGAGTACGTGGGGCCGATGCCGGGTCAGCGGTGGGCGCAGCCGTCGGTGACGCATCTGACCCAATTGCTACGCGTCGCCATCGACGACCCAGCTCGAGCAGCCCGCGTGGCGGCCCAAGGCCGGCACGATATGCAGCACACCTGGACGTGGCAACGCTCGGCAGCACTCGTGCGCGAACGGCTCACCGAACTGGACGCCGAGCTGTCCCGTGGCCGCACGGCCATCGTTCCCGTGCACGGATCACGTCCGCGCGTGCGGTGGGAGGGACCACTATTCACCTTCTCGAGTCTCGGTGTCGTCAATCGAGAGTTCTGTGCCGAACTGGCGTCGCAAGACAAGGTGGATTTGGCGATCCTTCCGTCCCTCGCGGACGATTTTTTACCTGACCCTGACTCACGCTTCGCCGCCGTGAGCGCGTTGGTTCGACAGAAACCTTCCGGACCGGCGCAGGTGCATGTGGCGCACCAATGGCCGCCTCGCCTCGAGGCGCCTGAACACGGCGCGTGGGTGTTGATGCAGCCATGGGAGTATGGCTGCCT
>JBBQAK010000119.1:0-9615 GCA_038316215.1 Gemmatimonadales bacterium
CCTGAAGAAGCCGCAGGTCAGTGATACCGTCCCGCACATCCATCGATCTCGAACTTCGATTGTCAAACAGCGATGCTACTTCCCTGCTATCACGTCGCAACCGCTTGCGGTTGCATCAGTTACTCTTTTTGTGCTCGCCGCGCTTTCTGCGGGAGATCGTATTAATAAACCGCTGTGCTGCTCTCGTCAAGGCGTCCGGATGAGCTTTCTTTACGAGTTCGAAGCGCGTTCGTGATCACCACGACGTCCACTTCGCTCGCAGCCCAATCGGCCGCAGCGCATCCACTTAAGGACCGCGCCTGTCGTGCTGTGCACCGATCTCTGCTAGGCTATGCCCGAGAGAATCCGGCCCGCTGAAGCAACGACACACCAGCCGAAGCCGGCGAACGAAAACCCCCACCTCTCCACGAACACCGAAGTGCTCTGGTCAAGTCAGCGATGTTCGACTGTCTCGGCGGGTCGGGGATATAAACCGATCGGAAGGCGAGTGTCAACGGCGATTTTCGAAATTACGTGACAGCGCAATAAAAAGGCGGGCAATCACCTGATTGCCCGCCTTTATCGCGCTGAACGGTCATTGCCCGCCGCTACCCCGAGGCTTCGCCGTCCGGCCCGTGCCGCCACCGCCGGAGCTGCTGCTGCCCGCACCGCTGCTTCCGCCCGTGGTGCCGCTGCTGGAACCACTCCCGCTACCGCCACTTCCAGACTGGCTGCTTCCCCCGAACACGCTCGGGGCGGGGCTACTCGAGCCACCGGACGAGGCGCGCGTATAGCCACCGCCTCGTACCGCTCGTCCCGCGTTGACCCGCGTGGCAGGATCCGTGTCGCCCCGGTTCACGATGATGATCGGCGTGTTGCCCGGATAGAACCCATTGCCGAAGCCGTACGGGCTGTAGAGACCGCCGTATCCGTATCGCAGGCTGTATGCGTCGAACGGGCTTAATCCGTACTGCCAGCCGAGCCCCCACGCACCCATTCCGCCCGGGCCGTAACAAAAGTCGTCCATCCGGCGGCAACCGCCGCGAGCGCGGGAGCTGGCAATCCCACCCGTGATCACGTCGCCGGCCATCGGTCGGTTACGGTCCGCGCCCGGCGTTCGCACCGCGAACGTTTCCGGATTCGAGATCGCGATCATCAGATCGATCACGCGCGCAGGCATCCCGCCATCAGCCAATCGCACAAGCTCCTTGCCGTTGACCGAGAACTCCTGCCGGGTCTCCGTGAGCCAGGCCTCGGTGAGTGCCGCCGGTGCGCGCTTCGCCACGTCGAGCACGTCGCTATTGAGGAGCGGCGCGCCGACCGCCAGGCGCAACGACTGAGTCGACACAACGGCGCTCGCGCCGAGGCGCGCCCACTCGCCAAGCGAGTCCACCACGTACCGCAGCGTCATCACCGACGTGGCCGAATTTCCGCCAACATCGAGATGCTGCACCTGCATCCACTCGCCGGCGGACGACATGGTCATCAGCCCCGTCTCCATACGCTTCGCACCGCGACCGCAGGCGAGTTCCGCCTGCATCAGGAGCCGACGGCCATCGGGCATCCACGTCGCCGTTTCGGTGCCCGTGCACCCGTCGATCGACTTCGCCACGCGCGTGCCGGGAAGCGGGACGGCAGAACGTGTCGATACGTTGGCGCTGTCAAACACGACGAGGTCGACACTCCCGTTGATCGTCGTCGACGGCACGACACAGGCCATCGAGGGCGGCTTCGGCATCTCACCCAGCCCAGCCCCTCGTGACTGCGCTGAAGGGGTCCAACAGCCCAACCACGGCTGAAAGCGAGCATCGACCGCGCCGATTGGTGTCGTTTGCATCGAGGACGTCTGCGCGGACAGCGCGCCCGCGCACAGCAGCGACGCGATCGCCGTGAAGCGAGTCACGCGCGACATACCGACGGATTCCATCGAAGTCATGATGTCGTCCTCAGAAACGGAAGAGTAAGCCGGCGGTGAGACCGACACCGGACAGGTCGATCGGCGAAAAATCGCGGAAGTCTGAACTGAGCGCGCCACGCGCACGCTCGTAGCGAATCTCCGCATTGAGGCCGACATGTGTCGTCAACGAATACGTTGTGCCGACGGAACCGAATGCCATCGCAGACAAGTCGGTAGACCGGAGCGTCGTACTGAACACGTCGAGGGTTTGGTAGTCGACGAAGTCTCCGTCTTGTTTGAAGACGTAGTACATCATGCCACCACCCGCCGCGACGTACGGTGATAATTTGGTCGGCACCCACGCCAAGCGGCTAACCATGCGTCCCTCGGGGCGCAGATGCAGCTTCAATCCGGCCGTGATGGGAATGCGCCGGAACGTCGTACGCTGCTCGATCGGCAAGTCTTCGAGGTCCACGAAGTCGCGATATTCAGATCGCGCGACGCGGGTACTGATACCGGTGCCGAACAGCAAGTCGAGGCGCGGATGTACGCGAACCGCGAGATCGGTCGCGATGGAAAGGCCGCCGAAATCCGCGCGGTCGACGGTAAGCCGCTCGGTGACAAAGGAGAACACGTCACTGGAAGCACTTGGCCGAGCGAAGCCGCCCCGAATCGCGAGTGTGGCATGAGGCGGCGAGAACAAATAGCCGTTTCCACCCTTGGACTGCGCTGACAGCGCCACCATCGGAACGAACACGGCCAATAGGCCGCAAAAAGCCCTCACGCGCATTTGAGGCACTCTCGGAAAAGAGGATGCCTAAATATACCGAGAATCCGCTGCTTCGGTTCCACCAGCCACCATACCGGCCACCCAACCCCCGGCAGGGCGAACCCGACGCGACTCCGTGTGTGTCTCCGCTCCGTCGCGCCGGGCCGAGCCCGCTCGTGGGTTGCCCCACAATGCGGTGCCCCCGTCAGCAGCCTGTCAGCGGCCGCGTTGGGATGGCCCGTCCCGGCGCGAGCGGATTAGAGGTTCACGCCGTGGCACTTCTTGAATTTCTTCCCCGACCCACACGGACACGCGTTGTTCCGCGGCGTCGACTCCCAGCCGGGCGGAAGCGCGCCACCGCCTGCTTCGAGGGAACGCACCGGCCCGGCTCCCACGACGGCCGGCATGCCGCGCACGACCGAGCGCGCCGGCTCCGCGGCGTTTTCCCGTTCGGACCCTCTGGAATCGCCATCGAGCTCGTCGTCGATCGCATCGACCAGCTCGAGTTCCTCCAGCGGAATATCCTCGAGAATGCCGAGGGCGTTGAAGCGCTTGGTGGGACGCCCATCCTGACGCGCAAACTCGCCCATCGGCGGCGCCGACTCGAAACTCTCCATTGGCGCCGGCTCGAAGACGAGCTGCGCCTTGAGGAAGCGTTCCGTGAAGGTGTTCGCCAGATCGTGCATGAGATCTTCGAACATCGTGTACGCTTCCTGCTTGTACTCGATGAGCGGATCCTTCTGGCCATACGACCGATAATGGATCGATGCGCGCAGCTGATCGAGATCGTACAAGTGATCCTTCCACTTCTCGTCGATCACGTTCAACGTGACAAGGGAGAGCAACCGGTCGGCGAAGCCCTGCCCCCCTTCGTCCGTGACCGCATTCAGGCTATCGAGCTTTTGGGCAAATGCCGACCGTCCCGCCTCGACCGCGATACCCTGCGCTTCTTCGACAGAGGCCGGGCGTTCACCGTCGGCGAACGATTGCACCGGCAGCATGTAGTGCATCAGGAGATCCTGTTGCACGTACTCCACGTCCCAGTCTTCCTGCTTGTCGAAGGTGGCGAGGGCCTGTTCGACGCGACGTTGCACGCCGCGATCGATCATCTTGAGCGCCTCGCCCTTCAGCTCCTCGCCACCTTCGAGGGCGAACGCGCGCAGCGAGTAGATCACCTCGCGCTGCTGATTCATCACATCGTCGTACTCGAGCAGCCGCTTGCGCGACTGGAAGTTCTGCAGCTCCACGCGCTTCTGCGCCTGCTCGATGGAGCGCGTAATGAGCGGATGCGTCAGCACCTCGCCATCCTGCGCCCCCATGCGATCCATCAGCTTCGCGATCCGGTCGGAACCGAAGAGACGCATCAGATCGTCTTCGAGCGACAGGAAGAACTGCGACGCGCCTGGATCGCCTTGACGACCCGAGCGCCCGCGGAGCTGTCGATCGATGCGGCGTGATTCGTGGCGCTCGGAACCGATGATGTGGAGGCCACCGATTTCCGAGATTTCGATCTCCTTGCCGTCGGGATCCGTGACCTTCGACGGTTTCGCTTCGGTGATACCGGCGCCGAGTTTGATGTCGGTACCGCGGCCCGCCATGTTCGTCGCGATCGTGATGGCGCCCGGCTGACCGGCGCCTGCCACGATCTCGGCTTCACGCTGGTGATACTTCGCGTTCAGCACGTTGTGCTTGAGACCGGCGCGCGCGAACAGTCGCGCGAGCGTTTCCGAGGCCTCGACACTCGCCGTACCGACCAGCACCGGATATCCGAGTTCGTGCAGTCGCTTCGTTTCGTCGACGATCGCATTGTACTTCTCGCGACGCGTCTTGAACACGTAATCTTGACGATCATCACGTGCGATCGGCCGGTTCGTGGGAATGACCGACACGGAGAGACCGTAGATCTCGTGGAACTCGCCCTCTTCCGTTTCAGCCGTCCCGGTCATGCCGGCCAGCTTTTCGTACATGCGGAAGTAGTTCTGAATCGTGATCGTGGCGAGCGTCTGGGTCTCGCCCTTCACCTGCACGCGCTCCTTGGCTTCGACGGCCTGGTGCAACCCTTCGCTCCAGCGTCGCCCAGGCATCGTGCGGCCAGTGAATTCGTCCACGATGAGCACCTGCCCTTCCTGCACGACGTAGTTCACGTCGCGCTCGTACAGCGCGTGCGCGCGCAGCAGCTGATGAATAATGTTCAGCCGCTCGCTTTTGAGCGCATACTCGCGCTCGATGTCATTGCGCTGCTCAAGCCGTTCGGTCGCGGACAGGTCGTGATCGTGATCGATTTTTCCGATCATGAGCGAGATGTCGGGGAGCACGAACTCGTCGTGCGCTTCCGGTGAGAGGTAGTCGAGCCCCTGCTCGGTGAGGTGCACGGTGTGCCCCTTCTCGTCGAGCACATACAGCAGATCGTCTTCGATCTCGCGGAATGAGCGCTTGCTCATGGGAAGCTTCTTGTCCGAAATGATGTCGAGCTCGATGCGCTGCACGAGCTGCTTGACACCGGACTCCTGTAGCGCCTTCACGAGCCGCTTGTTCTTCGGACCGCCAAGTTGCGCCTTGTACAAACTGACCGCCGCGTCCTGCTCGTCCTTCGACTCGAGCGCGCGTTCACCTTCGCCGACGAGTGCGTTCACCAGTTCGGACTGGCGGCGCACCAGGCGTTCGACGGCTGTATTGAACTCTGCATATCGCCCGTCGCTCTCGTTGCCGACGGGACCGGAAATGATGAGCGGCGTGCGCGCTTCGTCGATGAGAATCGAGTCGACTTCGTCGATGATGGCGAAGATGTGCGTGCGCTGCACCCGCTGTTCGAGCGACACGACCATGTTGTCGCGCAGGTAGTCGAAGCCGAACTCGTTGTTGGTGCCGTAGGCGATGTCGCAGCCGTACACGGCGCGACGCTCGAACGTGCCCGGCTCCGTGTCGTCGAGACAGCCGACCGTGAGCCCCAGCCATCGATACAGGTGTCCCATCCACTGCGAGTCACGACGAGCGAGGTAATTGTTCACCGTCACGAGGTGCGCGCCACGTCCGGGCAGCGCATTGAGATACATCGGGAGCGTCGCGACCAGCGTCTTGCCTTCACCCGTCGCCATTTCCGCGATGCGGCCTAAGTGCAGCTGGATGCCACCGATCAGCTGGACATCGTAGGGGACCATATCCCACGCGATCTCGTTGCCGGTCACCATGACGGTGGAGCCCTTGAGTCGCCGACACGCCTCGCGCACGGTGGCGAAGGCCTCGGGGAGGAGCTCGTCGAGCACCTCGGCGATGACCGTGCGTAATTCGCCCTCGACGCCCCCACGCCCGTCGGCGCCTTGGAGTTCGAGATCGATGCGCTCGCGCTCGGCCGCATCGGCCGTGTCGTGCTTGGCCGCCTTGAGTTCCGCCATGCGGCTCTCGATCGGGCCGGTCCGTTCGGCCAGCATGCCGCGGAACTTGGCCGTCTGCCCCTGAATTTCGTCGTCGGACAGCGACGCCAAGCGTTCTTCGATCTCATGGATCTCGGAGAGCACCGGCTGTACCCGCTTCCGTTCACGTTCGTGACGCGTGCCGAACACGCGTCCAATCAAGCCCTTCAGCATACGAACCTCATGGCAAGGGCGCCGCGACGGCGAAGTCCCTGTGCGCCATCAGGCGCGCGCTGGGCCCTCCGTCGTCGTCGACTCCCGGGAATTCTCGAGATACAGTCCGGTGGTCGCTATGTACGTCGCCACGGCGTCAGGAACAAAGCCCCGAATGGAGCGTCCGTCCCGTACCCGTGTCCTGATTTCGGTTGAAGACACGTCGACGCGCCGCGTCGCCAGTCGTCGTGCCGTCCCTGCTCCTACGCTCTCTAACGGGACGGCGAGCGCAGCAACGTCGTCACCACGATCGGCGCGGTGCAGTACCACGAGCTGCACCATCGACAACAACCGCGGTAACTCACGCCAACGCGGAAACGTGGAAACCACGTCATCGCCGACCAGCAGGTGAAGCGTCGCCGACGGCCAGCGTCGGCGCAGAGACTCCACGGTGTCAACCATGAAAGATAACCCGCCCCGATCGATTTCGATGGGGTCGACTTCGATGTGCGGGATCCCGCTGAAGCAGGCCTGCACCATCGCGAGCCGATGCGCGCCGGAGGTCTGCTCCCCGCCCTTGAGCGGCTGTTGGGCCGCCGGGACGATCAGCAGGCGATCGAGCGCGAGCTGATCGAGGGCATCCTGTGCCACCAGCAGGTGGCCGACATGCGGCGGATCAAAGCTTCCGCCAAGAATGCCGATACGCATCGAGGTCAGCTGGTGCGGGTCATCCGCGACGCGCCGGGCCTGGGCGCGCGTAGGCAACCGGCGACAAGACGGCCGGCGGCGGCGGCGCCGCGGCGGTCGCCGAGTCGGCCGGCGCCGCTCCACAGGCGGCCTTCACCAACGGATCGCCAGGGTACGCCCGCCACATGGCGGTACACGTTTCCGCGGCGTCTTCCTTCCAGCGGATCTTGGTGTACAGCTCATGCAGCCGCAGCCACGACAGGCGGGCCGCCTTCGTGCTCGGGTAGGTGGTGACGACGTCCTTGAAGTAAATGATCGCCGGGTCGACCGCTCGACGCACACGAACGTAATGAACGCCCGTATCGTAGTCTTTCTGCGCCATCCACTCTTCGAGCTGGACGATGCGCTTCTTGGCGTCGTCCGTTTCCTTGCTGTCCGGATACGATGAGAGGAGGGCCCGGAGAATCGAGACCGCTTTCGTGCCGTTCTCGGGATCGAGGGACGGCCGACGCCACAGATTCTGATAGCTGCGTCCGACCCCAAGCATGGCCGTCGGTGCCAGCGTGTCGTCAGGGAAGCCGTCGGTGATACGCTCGAAGGCCTGCGCGGCGAGCAAATATTCCTTCTGTCGCTCGTGTGACAGCGCCAGATAGAAGTAGGCCGGAGCCAATAGCGGATCACGCGCCGACAGATCACTCGTCAGGCGCTCGAATCCGATCTTCGCGTTGTCCCACTTCTGCCGCTGGAACTCCAGCAGGGATGCACGGAAGAGCGCTTCGGGATTGGCGTAATCGCGAGGTTGAAAACCGCGAGAACAGCCAGCCAATGCGGCGGCCACGCCGAGCAGCATCAGCAAGCGGAATTCAACGCGAGACAGTCGGTGACTCATGCGGACTCTGGTACCCGATGCACCCGATGCGGATCCGTTCCGCCTGCAGGTGCCCGGTTCATGATGCTGCGCCCACGGTCCGAGTGCCGGACGCCAGTGGGATAATACGGGCACGCCCGGGCTTGAGACCGGCCGTGACGTTCCGTGTGTCGACCAACAGGGCGGCGTGGTCTACGACGCGCTGATAATCGACATGTTTGTGATCCGTGACGACCACAACCGCGTCGGCCCATCGTAGCATTTCATCGCTGAGTTCGACGCCCTTGCGGCTATGGCCATCCTCACGGAATTCGTGCACGAAGGGATCGTGGAACTCGACGTGCGCGCCACGCGCTTCGAGCAGACGGATCACGTCGAGCGCCGGGCTTTCGCGCACATCGTCGATGTCGCGCTTGTACGCGACCCCGAGGACGAGCACGCGACTGCCGCGAACGGCCTTGCGTACATCATTGAGCGCGTCGGCCACTTTCTGCACCACCCACTCCGGCATGTGCGAGTTGATCTCGCTGGCGAGGTCGATGAAGCGCGTCTTGTAGTTGAGCGTGCGCATCTTCCACGCGAGGTAGTGTGGGTCGAGCGGGATGCAGTGGCCGCCGATGCCGGGGCCGGGCGTGAACTTCATGAACCCGAACGGCTTGGTGGCGGCTGCGTTGATGACTTCCCACACGTCCACGCCCAGCTTGTCACACACAATCGCGATTTCGTTCACGAGGCCGATGTTCACGGCGCGGAACGTGTTCTCGAGCAGCTTCACCAGCTCGGCCGCTTCCGGCGAGGACACGGGCACGACGACGTCGATGCAGCTGGCGTAGAGGGCGCTGGCGACCTCGACACAGGCCGGCGTGACCCCGCCGACCACCTTGGGGGTGTTCTTGGTCTGGTAGACCGGGTTGCCCGGATCCACGCGCTCGGGGCTGAAGGCCACGAACGTATCCGTGCCGACCTGGAGGCCCATGGCTTCGAGGCGCGGCTGCAGTAGTTCGCGCGTGGTGCCGGGGTACGTGGTGCTTTCCAGCACCACACACATGCCGGGGTGCGCCTGCCGCGCGATCGCGTCGGCGGCGGCCAGCACAAACGCCATGTCCGGATCTCGCGTTTTGGAGAGCGGGGTCGGCACGGCCACCGAAATTGCGTCGCACTCACCGATGCGCGACTCCACGGCCGTGGCCACGAAGCTGCCTGCGGCGACCGCGTCCTGCACCACTTGATGCGGGATGTCCTGAATGTGCGACTGTCCCGACATCAACAGATCGATTACGCGCTGGCTGACGTCGTAGCCGATCACGCGAAAGCCGGCGTGCACGAACTCCATCGCGAGTGGTAACCCGACGTAGCCCAATCCAATCACGCCGATGACGGCGGTGCGGTCGTGGATCTTCGAGAGCAGGTGTGTTCTGTGATCAACCAGGAGTGGAGATTCTGAGTGCATCGTTTCGTTTGCAAAGGTCCGACCAAGGCACGTTCGCGGCGCGTCATTCGGACGGCCTCGGAACAAGAACTACTCATCTAAGACGCGCAGCAATCACGGGAGGAAACGACAGCGGGCCAGCTCGAGAAGCTGGCCCGCTGTTGAGCCGCTATGCGGCAGGAGTACCGTCCCTATCTTCGCGCCGTCAGTGGGAACCGATGCGGAACACCATGACCGGGATCGTTCGCAGCATGATGCGTATGTCCTCGCCAAGCGACTGCCGCCTCATGTACTGGATATCGAAGTACACCTTGCGACGCACGTCGTCGAGACACGAGTCATAGGGATTCGACACCTGCGCCAGTCCAGTGATGCCGGGCTTCACACGCTGGCGCACCGGATACTCGTCGATCTGTTCGCGCA
>JBBQAK010000230.1:0-6439 GCA_038316215.1 Gemmatimonadales bacterium
GAGTTCGCCAACACACAGCTCGACGCCGGTCGTCAGGTGTATGTGGTGTATCCGCTCATCGAAACCTCCGAGAAGATTGAGCTCAAAGCGGCCACCGTGATGTTCGAGGAGCTGGTGAGCGGGCCGTTTACGACGCGACGGGTGGCCTTGTTGCACGGGCGGCTGCCGGCCGACGACCGCGATGCGATCATGCGCGCCTTTCGCGACGGCGAGGTCGACGTGCTGGTGGCGACGACGGTCATCGAGGTCGGGATCGACGTTGCCAACGCCACGGTCATGATCATCGAGCATCCCGAGCGCTTCGGGCTCTCACAGTTGCATCAGTTGCGCGGCCGGGTTGGGCGCGGCGCCGAGCAGTCGTACTGCGTGTTGTTGGGCGATGTCGGTGCGGAGGCGGCGGAGCGTCTGGGGTTGTTCGCCAGTACGGAAGATGGGTTCGAGATCGCGCGCGCCGACTTGCAGCTGCGCGGTATGGGTGACTTGTTCGGTGCCAAGCAGCACGGGCTGCCGGCGTTCCGTATTGCGGATCCGCTTCGCGACGAAGCGCTGAATGAGACCGCACGGATCGTGGCCGAGCGCGTCCTCAAGGACGACCCGCAACTCCTCGCTCCATCGCATCAGGGGCTGCGCCATCTGCTGACGGTCGGCTATGCGCGCGCCTTGGAGCTCTTCCAAGTCGGCTAAGCACCGTTGTGTCCATCCGATACCGATGCACGATCAATCGTGTAGCTTGCGCGAGGTACGATTGCCGTCGCCCGAGCATTGAAGTCCTGTCTTTGGCCAAGGATGCCGCGCATCATGGTTCTGCAGTGAGGTTGCGCACGGTTCGAGCAGCGCTCGCGGCAGGCCTGATGGGGTTGGCCGTCGCGGTGGGGTACGACGTGTGGTACCGGAGCACACTGATCGTGCGTGAGCGGGAGCGTGTGCGCGCCAACATGGCGCCGTATGCGCAGGCGCTCGAGAACGCGATTGGGCGCCGCGTCATGCGTCTGCGGGGCCTCAAGACCTTTGTCGAGGCGCAGCCGTCGCCGGAAGCACTGTCGCGCACGTTCAGCACCTTCGCCGCCGGCTTGCGGATTGCCGCCCCGGGGATCCGGGCACTCCAGCTCAACAAGAACGGCCGCATCGTCGCGACGGAACCGTTGGCCGATGGCGCCGGTCTACTCGGCTACAACCTGTTGACCGACCCGCGAGCGGAGCTCGGGAATGATGTGCGGCGCGCCATGGGGGTCAGCGGCGTTGTGATTACCGGGCCGGTGGAACTACCGCAAAGCGGCCAGGGACTGATCGCCCGGCTCCGCCTCGATGGCGTACCGGCGTCGTTTCCCGATCTCGTGTCGATGGCCGTCGATATCCAACCGCTGCTCGACGAAGCGAGTACGATCGCGCCGATGCCGCAGTTGCGCGTGGCGTTGCTCGACCGCAAAAAGCAGCCGATTCTCGGTAGCCCCGTAGGGCTCGGTACGCCGGCCATGCTACCCGTGTCGATCCTGGACGGCGAGTGGACGTTACTTGCGGTGCCGGTCGGTGGATGGAATGCGCCCGTCGCGCGCGAACTGCGACCCATCCGGGTGGCGTCGGCCGTCATCCTCCTGCTGATCACGTGGGTCACGTACTTGATCTTCGGACGACAGGCGAAGCTCGAAGACGCGGTCGACGAGCGCACGCGCGATCTCGAACGAGCCAACGACGAGCTCCGGCGTGAAGTTACGGAGCGTGAGCGGGTCGAACAGCAACTGCGAATGAACGACGAGCGCTTGCAGCTCGCCCTCATGAGCGGAAAAATGGGCATCTGGAGCTACGAGCCGGCGGTGGGCACCGTCGAATGGTCCGAGCAGTCGCTCGAGCTGCTCGGGCTCGCCGGGGAAGCGTGCGTCATGACGGCGGACCGGTTCTTTGCGCTGATCCCACCCGCAGTCGGTCACACCGTGCGCAAAGGCATCATGACGGCCATGCAGGGTCGCCCCGCGCACTCGGACTACGCAGTCCATCAGGCAGACGGTACAGTGCGTTGGCTATACGTCGCGGGGACGCCACTGACCGATGGAGTTGCACCGGGCGCGCCTCCCACGCGAATAATCGGCGTCCTCGTCGATATCACTGAGCGGCGGCAGCTGGAAGAACAGCTGCTGCACTCGCAGAAAATGGAAGCCGTCGGCACACTCGCCGGCGGCATCGCCCACGATTTCAACAATCTGCTAACAGCGATGATGGGCTTCGCCCTGCTCGCGGAGCAACACGCGTCGTCACTGATGCAGGATGACGCGCCGCTGGCCCTGCGCAATGGCCTGCACGATCTGCGCACCGAGCTGACGGAGATCATGAAGGCTGGAGAGCGGGCGTCGATGTTGACGTCGCAGCTGCTGTCGTTCAGCCGTCGGCAGAAGGTGACGCCCACCGAGGTCGACATAAACGTCGCGGTGGACGACATCGAGCGCATGCTGAAGCGACTGATCGGCGAACGGCTCACGCTCGCCACGAGAACGGTGGAGCAGCCGCTCCCAGTGATGGTGGATGAGGGGCAGTTGGCGCAGGTGCTCGTGAATCTGGTGGTCAACGCGCGCGACGCCGTGCCGAATGGCGGTACCGTGCAGGTCAGCACCGACCTCCTGGATCTTCGTGCGCTGGGTGAGGGTCCGTATGCCGGCGTACCGGCCGGTGCGTGGGCGGTGCTGACGGTGCAGGACAGCGGCACGGGGATGTCTCCTGAGGTGCTCGCCCGGATATTCGAGCCGTTCTTCACGACCAAGGCGATGGGCGACGGCACCGGACTCGGGTTGTCCACGGTGTACGGCATCGTACAGCAGGCGGGCGGGCGCGTGCTGGTGGACAGCGCGATCGGCGTCGGAACGACGGTGCGCGTCCTGCTGCCACGCCTGGCGGGTACGACCGCTCGCGTCGCTGCCCCGCCGGTACACGAAGGCCGGCCGGCGGTTGAGCTGATTCTCGTGGTCGAGGACGAGCCGGGGTTGCGCCGCTTGGTGGGTGAAATCCTCAGTCGGCGTGGGTACCGCGTCCGGGTCGCGGCCGACGGCATCGATGCGCTCGAGGTACTCGAGACGGAGCGGACCGTGCCGAATCTGGTGATTACCGACGTGGTCATGCCGCGCCTCGGCGGCCGTGGTTTGGCGGAGACGATGACCGCCCGTGGCATCACGATCCCCGTCCTGTTCATGTCCGGGTATCAAGCCGGCGAAGAACTCCCGGACGAGGAGCGGTATGCGTTCTTACCCAAGCCATTTGCCCCGGATGCGCTGGTCCTCAAGGTCCGTCAACTCTTGGAGCGCGAGCGGGCTTCGGTGTAGCTTCACGGCTCTCCTTCAACTCGCCGTCCGATGAACCAATCCAGCACCCGTATCGCCGACCTGAAGCACCATGTCGGCGCCGTCGTTACCGTTCGCGCTTGGGTCACCCACCTGCGCTCCAAGGGCAAGGTCGCCTTCGTCGTGGCCCGTGACGGCACCGGCATTCTGCAGGCGGTGCTCGTGAAGTCGGAGGTGCCCGAGGCGTCGTGGAACGCGTTCGCCGAGCTGACGCAGGAAGCGTCGGTGGCGCTGACCGGTGAGGTGCGAGCCGATGCGCGGGCGCCGGGCGGGTTCGAGCTGGGGGTGCAGTCGCTCGAGCTGATCGGCGCGAGCCCCAACGACTATCCGATCCAGCCGAAGGAGCACGGTATCGATTTTCTGCTCGACAACCGCACGTTCTGGCTGCGCAGTCAGCGGCAGGTCGCGATCATGCGCGTGCGGCACGAGCTTGAGCAGGCGGTGCACGACTTCTTTTACGCCCGCGATTTCATTCGCTGCGATACGCCGATTCTCACCGCCGCCATCGGCGAGCGGGCCGGGTTGTTCAGCACTGACTACTTCGACGAAGGCACCGCCTATCTCGCGCAGACGGGACAGTTGTACGGCGAGGCCCTGGCCGCGGCGATGGGTCGCATATACACCTTTGGCCCCACATTCCGCGCTGAGAAATCGAAGACGCGTCGCCACCTCACCGAGTTCTGGATGATCGAACCGGAGATGGCGTGGTACGATCAAGACGACAACATGGACCTGCAGGAAGACTTCGTGCGCTACCTCGTGGAGCGTGTGCTCGAGCGTCGTCAGGAAGAACTGAAAGTGCTGGAGCGCGACACCAGCAAGCTCGATTGTGTATCGCAGCCGTTCGTGCGACTCGACTACGGCGATGCGGTGAAGCTCGCGCAAAGCAAAGGCAGCAGCATCGTGTGGGGCGACGACTTGGGCGCGCCCGACGAAGCACTCATCGTCGATGAGTATCAGCGCCCGGTGTTCGTGGTGAATTATCCGAAGGAAGCGAAGGCGTTCTACATGAAGGAGAACCCGCTCGATCCCCGGACCGTGCGCTGCGCCGACCTGCTCGCCCCCGAAGGGCGCGGCGAAATCATCGGTGGATCACAGCGAGAAGACGACTACGACAAGATCCTCGCGCGCCTGATGCACGAAGGCCTGCCGGTCGAGGCGTACGGCTGGTACCTCGACCTGCGCAAGTACGGCACGTTCACGCACTCGGGTTTCGGCTTAGGCCTCGAGCGTACCATCGCGTGGATCTGCGGCATCGAGCATATCCGCGAAGTCATTGCGTTCCCGCGCATGATGGGAAGGCTGGCGCCTTAACGGCGAAGTAGGGAGTACGGAGTACGGGGTAGGGAGACGATCTCCGTACTCCCTACTCCCTACTCCTTACTCTGCTTTTTTCACCGCGTCCCAGTACCGATCCTGCTCCTCCAGCGACAGCGCCGTGAGCTCCACGCCGTCCGCTGCCGCCAACGCTTCCATCGCCGCGTAGCGCCGCACGAACTTGGCGTTGGTCCGATCCAGCGCCAGCGCCCCGTGTACGCCGGTTTTGCGCGCCACGTTTACGACGGCAAACAGCAGGTCGCCCAGTTCGGCCTCGAACAAATCCTGATCGGCCACCGCGCCCTCGGGACTCACGTGGGCGGCCAGCTCCTCGATCTCCTCGCGCACCTTCTCCAGCGGCCCGAGCGCGTTGGGCCAGTCGAAGCCCACCCCGGCGGCGCGGTCTTGCAACCGGTGCGCGCGATGCAGCGAGGGCAGCCCCGACGGCAGGCCGTCCTCCAGCGTGCTCCGCTTGGCCTTCTCGGCCTTCATCGACTCCCAGCTGCGCTTGATGCCGTCGCCGTACAGGTGTGGATGCCGCGCGTGCATTTTGGCGACCAGCGCGCCGGCCACGTCCTGCATCGTGAACGCCCCGCGCTCCTCGGCCACGACTGAATGAAAGAGCACCTGCAGCAGCAGGTCGCCCAGTTCGTCGCGCAACGTCGCGTCGTCGCCCTGCGCGATGGCGTCGTCGACCTCGTGCGCCTCCTCGATCAGGTACGGGCGCAGTGATTGGTGCGTCTGCACGCGGTCCCAATCGCAGCGTGCCCGCAGATCCCGCATCAGGGCCAGCGCATCGTCGAGCGATCGAGGCGGAATCGGTGTTGATGACATGAGCTCGGGCCAAAGTGATTCATGACGCGGAGGGAGCGCACTCCGCGTCATGACAAGTCGATGACGGTGGCAATCTAAGCGCGGTGTTCACTACGCTTTCGGTTTGTGCGCGAGTCCGTCGAGGGCGTGGTCTCCAAAGATCAGGCCGGTCGGTGGGAGAACACCAAGGCGAGCACCGTCATCGCCGGTTGATCCGCTGTTGGTTTACGCCGTGCCCCGCTTAGCATTGTGGGATGAATCTCCCCAGCCGCGCCTGGCTTGACGTCGATCTCGATGCCGTACGCCACAATGTGCGCCAGCTTCGTGCGCGCGCCGGCGTGCCGCTGGTCGTCATGGTGAAGGCCAACGCGTATGGTATCGGGGCCGTCGCGGTGAGTCGCGCGCTTGGTGTGCCCTTCGATCGGACGCCGGCGGCCGCGGATGCCCCCTGGGGCCTTGGCATCGCCTCCCTCGACGAGGCCGCCGAACTGCGCGACGCCGGATGTCGGGGTCGCATTCTCTGCTTCACGCCGCTCTTGCCGTCGGAACTGGCGCGGGCCTACGCGCTGGGGGTCCGTCCCGCGTTACACCACGCGGATGACATCGGCGCCTGGGCTGCCGCAGGGCAGGGCGGCGAACTTCGGCCCTATCACCTGGCGATCGACACCGGCATGGCCCGCGCCGGCGTGCGATGGGACCGAGTCGACGCGCTCCGCGACGCGCTGCGTGGGCATCCCCCCGAGGGCGTCTTCACGCATTTCCATTCGGCCGACGAGGACATCGACTCCCGCGACGAACAGGACGCGCGTTTCGTGGATGCCATGCTGGAGCTTGGCGACGCCCTGCCATCCGCCGTGCTTCGGCACAGCGACAACAGTGCGGCGATCGCCAGTCGTACCCGCCTCTCGCCGGGCTCATTGGCCCGTCCGGGCATTGCCGTGTATGCGGGCATGTTCAGCGAGCTACTGGGCTTGCAGCAGGTCGTC
>JBBQAK010000385.1:0-3879 GCA_038316215.1 Gemmatimonadales bacterium
TTCGATCAGGAAGCCGATGGACATGACCTTGATCCCGTAGGCCTCGAGCGGGATGATCTTCTCGTCAACCACCGAGGGAGCCGCATCGACGCCCAGCATGAGCGGCAGATTGGGGCCGTAAATGTCGGCGTCCATGATGCCGACGCGCTTGCCCATCTTGGCGAGGGCCACGGCGATGTTCACGGCCACGGTGCTCTTGCCAACGCCGCCCTTGCCCGACGACACGGCGATGATCCGACCGAGTTGCGGGTAGGCGACCGGCTCGGGGACCTTGGGCGGCGCCTTGGGGGCGGCGTCCATGACGGGGAGGGCGCGTCCCATCCCGCCGGTCGCTGGTGCTTGCGGCTGATTCATTGGCGATGGTGCTGACGTCGGCGCGCGTCGCGCCGGCGTGGGTTCGGTCTGAGCAGGATCGCGCACGTCGACGCGGACATCGGTGACGCCGGCGAGCGCCTCGATGGCCTGTCGGACGTCGCGCACGAGGGTCGCATCGTCATCGGCGGCGAGGAGGAGCGTGAAACGCACCTTGCCGTCGACCGTGGTAGCGATATCCCGCACCATTTCGGCGGCCATGACATCGGCGCCGGTACGGGGGTTGCGGATGGCGGCGAGGGCGCCGGTGATCCGCTCCATGAGAGGCTGCATTGGAGAGTCGGGTTGTCGGGATAACTACATCACGAAACCTAGGCGCCTTGGCGGGGCGCTCCAAGCGGGGGCATCGCGTGGAAGCGGTGAAATGGCCATGGTTGCAGGAATCGGGTGACGGCGAGCTGACGCCTGGGTGGTATGGTGGCTCCGTCGCGCGGATCCGGGCCGCGGCGACCGGTGCGACGCACTCCGCGGCGCGCCACTTCACGGATAGATCCCGAGGTGTGTCATGATGATGACCATTCCCCGCGCCGCGTTCGGCGTGTTTGCGTTGCTGATCACGGTGGCCACGGTCGATGTATCGCGCGCCATGGCGCAGACGACGACGCTGACGCCGACGGCGTGTGGTGCCGGTGTGATTGCGGCCTGCGGAACCGAGGAGCTCAAAAAGTGCGATACGACGTTCAGCTTCAATCTCAACGTAGTGATGCAGAGCGGTGGGCTCACCTGGTCCAGCACCAATTGCACCAGCGCCGGCTACAGGACGTTGTACAAGGACACCAAAACCGCGTCGACGGGAACCACGACGACCGGTAGCTGCGGTGGGAGCACCGGTACCGGGCTGTCCGGAATGCGTGGGTCCGGTGACGACGAGGAGACCCTCGAACTGTGTGAGATGTGATGTCACGCGCCCCGAGCCTCTGGCATTGGGTGCTCGCGGGTGTCGCCGTAGCACTCGCCGGCGTCGGATTCGACGCCGTGCGGGTGGTACCTCCGCGCACGCTGCGCAGCGCGATACAGCCGTTCGTCGCGGCGACGACCACGCGCACGAACCAACCGACGGTGGTGCAGGCGGCGGTCCTGCTGCAGCTCCGCGACTGTTCCGGCAACCTTCGCATGCTGCATGTGCTGCATCGCGGTCAGTCGCGGGAGCACATCCATCTGGCCGTGATCTGGTATGTCGGTCCTTCCGGCGATTCGTTGGCCATTCGGTCCGAGCTTCCGGCATGGACGGCGCCAATTCCACTGCGCCCAGCACCGGACGCCGTTGTACGCCAACTCGCCGAGCTTGGTCACACCACGACGCCGGCGCTTCTGGTCCTTGATCAGGAGGGGCGGGTGCGTTTCACGACGCAGAGCCCGCGCTCATCACGCGAGGTCGCCGGCCTCCGGCGTATTGTTGAAGCGCTCACTTGGATCGAGGAACTGTAAATGCGCCAAGACCCTACACGGTGCCCTGCCCTGCTGGGCACCCGTACACTCCTGAGCATCGTCGCAGCGCTGCTCCCGTCCGCACTTGTGCTTCACGCGCAGGCAAAGCCCGTCGTGCGTCAATTTCGTACCGATTCGTTCTATGTCCGTGAGTGGATTCGCGGCGGAGCGAAAGAGCCGGACTTGCTCGTTGAACCGCGCGAAATCGCCGTGACGCAGAGCGCCGTGATCGTACTGGATCTGGGGACACGTGAAGTTCACGCGCTCGACCTGAAGTCGGGTGCGAAGCGCTTTGTGCTGAAAGCGACGGGTGAAGGTCCGGGTGAATTCAAGCGTCCCGTGCACATCGCGACGACGACGCAATTGGTCGGCGTCCTTGACCAGGCAACGAGCCGCATCAGCGTCTACTCTGACTCAGGACGCTACCTCTGGACTACGCATGTTCCAGACGGCCCGAGCGTCGAGGCCATGTGCATGCTGTCACGCGGACTCTTGCGCGTGAAATATTTCGGCGCCGTGCGTGCCTTGGCCACGATCGACAGTACAGGGCGCGTGCTCTCGCGCACCTCACTGCCGGTGACACCGGAGTTGCAGCAGGCCCCGACCTTCGCGAACTCCGCGTTCCTCGCCGACGGCTGTGCAGCAGGCGTGATGACCATCGCGCCGAGCTTTGGCGCATCGTGGTATACGGTGACGATGAGCGGCGCAACCAAGCGGTTCGCCTATGTCGAGGCGGGGCGTGATGCGGTGATCGCACTCAAGCAGCGGGCCGTTGATCGCACACGCACGGCGACGGCGAATCAGCTCACCCAGACGACCAGCGTAGACGCCATCGCTCGCGGAGCCATGCAGCTCGGCGACACGATCATCATCGAGGCTGGCGCCACGAAACGATTGCCATATGAGTTAATCGACTACTATCGCGCGAGCGACGGCGGGTACGTGTACTCGAGACACCTGCCATTCACGCCATCCGCCCTCGCGATCACCCCCGACGGCCGTCTCGTCGCCGCGTTCATCGGCAACGAAACGTCATCCATTGTCCAACTCTCGACCACCAAACTGTCCCCGCGCGAGATCGCCAAACAGAAACCACGCAAATAGCCCGCCGCCTCGCCAGCGCTTGGCGTCCTACGACGCCATTTCCCCGCTCGTGAGATACGCGCGCGCATCGGCGACGACTTGGTCCTGCACCTGCGCCAGATTGCCCGTCAGCAACGCGCCCGAGGCCTTCGCGTGTCCGCCACCGCCGTACCGGCGCGCGAACTGCTGCACATCAACCGATCCGGTGCTGCGAAACGACACCTTCACTTTGCCGTGCCCCAAGTCGCGGAAGAACAACGCCATGCGCGTACCGGAGATCGACCGTGGGTGCTCCACGATCCCGTCGAGCTCTTCGCTGGTCACGGCAAAGCGCTCCATCGCACCGGCGGCCACGGCGATGTACGACAAACCGATCTCGGGGTCGGAATGCAATGTCGCCAACGCCTCGCGCAGGAGCTGTAGACGGCCCACGCTCACCTGCGCGTAAATGCGCCGGTACATCTCCTCCGGATTCACCCCCGCCGCCAGCAAGGCGGCGGCGATGGCGTGTGCCCGCGGCGACGTGTTGCTGAAGCGGAAGCTGCCGGTGTCGGTGAGGATCGCCGCGTACAGCGACTGCGCCACCGCTGGGGTGACGTCGAGTCCCAAGGTCATGGCAATATCGAACACCAATTCGCCGGTGGCGCAGGCGGCGGTGTCGGCGACCTCGATGTGCCCCACCGGTTCGTCGCCGGCCACATGGTGATCGATCACGGAAATCGGGACCGTCAGCGATCGCACCGTGTCGGCCAGCTGTCCGAGCCGACGGATGTCGTTGATATCGAGCACAATCAACGCATCGATGCCGTCGAGGGCGGCGGCCCCGCGCGCACTGGCCTCCTCGATGTCATCACCGAGGAGAAAATGGAACATCGCCGGCCATGGCGTGGGATTCACGATGCGTGCATGAATCCCACGCTGCGCCAGCAGGCGCGCCAACGCCGTTTCCGATCCACAGCCGTCGCCATCCGAGTTGATGTGCGTCGACAGCGCCAC
>JBBQAK010000091.1:0-11284 GCA_038316215.1 Gemmatimonadales bacterium
GGACGCGTTGATCGGTCGGAATGTGTGGGAGTGCTATCCGACACTGAAGGGCTCGATCTTTCATCAAGCGTACGAGAGCGTGCTCGCGACGGGTATCGCGACGCGCTTCGAGCGTTACGACGACGAGCATGACGGTTGGCAGTCGGTGTATGCGTTTCCGGCAGATGGTGGCGTGGCCGCGGTGCTCGAGGATATCACCGAGCGCCGTCGCGCCGAGCGTTCGTTGCAGGAGAGCGAAGCGGCCCTCGCGCGCGCGCAGGAAGTCGCCGGCATCGGCAGTTTCAGTGTCGCGCGACCCGGTGAAATCCAGTTGAGCGCGCAGGCGTATCGCCTGCTCGGTCTCGATCCGACGGTTGATACGGTCGACATTCAGACCGTCCGCGCCATGTTGGCGTCAAACGACTCCGAGCGCTGGAGTACGCTGTCGGCGCGTACCCCGATCGGCGATGACATTTCGATGGATTTCACAGCGACGCGACGTGACGGCAGTACCGTCATCCTGCATGTGCTCGCCCGCGTCCTGAAAGAGAGCGTGGGCGGACCCTTGAAGCTCTTTGGCACGGCGCAGGATGTGAGCGAGCAGCGTCACACGCTGGAGAAGCTGCGTCGCAGCGAAGAGACCCTGCGCCTGGCGCAGGAGGCCGCGAGTATCGGGAGTTTCGACTTCGACCTTCGCACGGGAGGCGTATTCCGCTCCGACCAGCTGCTGCGCATGCTCGGACTCGAGCCTGCCACGGACGGACGTGAGCTCGCCGGTTCGCTACCGCTTCTCGACTTTGTGCACCCGGATGATCGGGAAGCAGTCCAGCAATCGTGGGACACGGTGCTAAGCTCGGGTGAACGGCAGATGATCCGCATGCGGGTGTTTCGCGCCGATGGTGTCGAGCGGCACATGATCTCGAGTGCCATGCTCGTGCGCGACGGGAATGGCACGCCAGCCCGTATCGTCGGCACGCAGGTGGACATCACCGATCAGGTGCGCAGCGACGAGGAGCGCGCACGCGTCGAATCGCAGATGCAAGAGGCGCAGAAATTCGAGTCGCTCGGCGTTTTGGCTGGCGGCATCGCGCACGACTTCAACAATCTGCTTGTCGGCATCCTGGGGAACGCATCGCTCGCGTTGCTGGATCTCGAGCCGGGCGCCGAGGCGCGCCAGAGCATCGCCGAGATCGAGCAGGCAGCGCAGCGCGCGGCGGAACTCACGCGCCAGCTGCTGGCCTATGCGGGCAAGGGTCGCTACGTCGTGGAGTCGGCCGATGCCTCGGCCGTCATTTCCGAGATGACGTCGCTCATGCGCTCCGCCATTTCCCGCAACGCGTCGTTGCAGTTGGATTTGGCCACGTCGCTGCCGAGCATCGACGTGGATGTGAACCAGTTCCGGCAGGTCGTGATGAACCTTGTCACGAATGCGTCGGACGCACTCGATGCGAAGCCGGGACTTATCAGCGTCCGCACTGGCCGTCAGGAACTCTCTCGTGAGTATCTCGCCGGCTGCGCCCCCGGCAGCGGTGCGCAGCCAGGCAGCTTCACGTACGTCGAGGTGCACGACAGCGGTTGCGGCATGGATGAGTCCACGCGTCATCGCATCTTCGAGCCGTTCTTCTCCACCAAGTTCACGGGGCGCGGACTCGGCCTCGCCGCCACGATGGGGATCATGCGCGGTCACCAAGGTGCCATCCGCGTGTACAGCGAAGTCGGCTCGGGAACCTCGATCAAACTGCTGTTCCCGTCGTCGACGCAGCGTGGAAGTGCCGGCGTGCACTCCGGTATGCACGCCGACGAATGGCGGAGCGGCGGACAGATTCTGGTCGTTGATGACGAGGACAGTGTGCGCGCAGTCGCCTCGGCGTTGCTACGCCGTCGCGGCTTCCGCACACAGGAAGCGTCCGACGGTGCGAAGGCGCTGGACATCTTTCAGCTGCAGCCCCACGCGTTCGACCTCGTGTTGCTCGATCTCACGATGCCGAACATGAATGGCGAGGAGACGCTGCGCGCACTGCGCGAAGTGAATCCGTCGGTGAACGTGTTGCTGATGAGCGGCTACAACGAGCAGGACGTCACGCGCATATTTGCCGGCCGCAAGCTGTCCGGGTTTTTGCAGAAGCCGTTCCGCGCCGACGAGCTCTACGCGGGCGTCGCGCGCAGCCTGGGCGTAGACACGAACGACCGCTAGCGAGAGCCAGCGGCCGTTCGTGGTTGTTGTGCAGCGGCGACGCCATCAGTCGCCGGCGACGGGCATCGGCTCCATGCTGCCGCTGCCGCTGCGTACCGGCACTTTCTTCGTCTTGCGCCGGCGCGACTGGGCTTGATCCAGCAGCGTGTACACGACCGGGGTGACGTACAGCGTGATCAGCTGTGAGAACGCGAGGCCGCCCACCACCGCGAGGCCCAGCGGCTGACGCGACTCGGCGCCGGCGCCGAAACCAATGGCAATCGGCAGCGTGCCCATGAGCGCGGCGAGGGTGGTCATGGTAATCGGACGGAAGCGCACACGCGCCGCCTCCACGATGGCATCACGCGCCGACATCTTGCGGTCACGCTCGGCCTCGATCGCGAAGTCGATCATCATGATCGCGTTCTTCTTCACGAGCCCGATCAGCATGATGATCCCGACGTACGAGTACACACCGAGATCCTTGCCGAAGATCCACAGCGTGAGCAAGGCACCGAGCGCCGCGAACGGAAGGCCCGACAGAATCGTGAGCGGGTGAATGAAGCTTTCGTACAGAATGCCGAGTACCACGTAAATCACGAAGATTGCGACGAACAGCAGGGTCAGCAATCCGCTCTGTGCCTGCGCGAAAGCCTGCGTGTCGCCCGACAGCACCGACGTCACGTCGGGCGGCAGGACGGCACGGGCCTCACGCTGCACGGCGTCGACGGCCGTGCCCAGCGCCACGTCGGGGCGCGTGGCAAAGCTGATCGAGACGGCGGGCAGCTGGCCGTTGTGCTGAATGCTCTGCGGACCGACGCCCTTCGTGAAGGTCGCGACCGAGCCCAGTTGCACGAGGTTCCCGGTATTCGACCGCACGTAGAGCTGGCTCAGCGAGGTCGGATCCTTCTGGAACGCTTCCTTGAGTTCGAGAATGACTTGATACTGGTTCGTCTGCGTGTAGATCGTGGAGACCTGACGCGATCCATACGCGTTATAGAGGGCGTTTTCGATCTGCGACGCGCTCAATCCCAGCGCCGACGCGCGCTCGCGGTCGATCTGGATGCCCACCTGGGGATTCCCGACCTGCAGATCACTCGAGATGTTTTCGAGTTCCGGGAGTTCCTTCATGCGCGCCTCGAGGGCACGGGCGGCCGTGTACAACTCAGCGATCTCCGGACCCTGGAGCGACACCTGATACGCGCTGTTGCCGCGACGGCCACCGATGTTGATCGGCGGCGGATTGCGGAAGAACACCTGCACGCCCGGCACCACGGCAGTGGCGCGTGTGAGCTCGCGCATGATCTGATCAACGTGCGGGCGTTTGGGATCTTCGCTCAGCGTGAGCTGCAACCGACCGCTATTCGATCCACCGCCGCCCGGGCCGCCGCCGATGGAGGCCAGCGTGTACTTCACGTTCGGACTTTTCTCGATAATTGCCGCGACTTCGCGGATCTTCACGGACAGCGCTTCGAAGCCGATGCCTTCACGTGCTTCGATCGAACCCGACAACCGTCCGGTGTCCTCGGAGGGGAGGAAGCCCTTCGGGATGTACATGAACAACCCGACCGTCGCGACCAGCGTGAATGCGCTGAAGATCATCGTGAGCCCTCGGCGATTCATCACCCAGGCCAGCGAGCGCACATAGGCCCCTTCGGTGGCCTGATACAGACGCTCCACCGAACGCCACTTGCCGTCACTCTGTGCATGCCCTTCGCCGTCACGCAGGAAGCGCGCGGCCAGCATCGGCGTGAGTGTGAGCGAGACGAAGCCGGATACGAGAATCGCCACGCCGATCGTCACGGCGAACTCGCGGAACAAACGACCCACGAGTCCGGGCATGAACAGCAGCGGGATGAACACGGCCACGAGCGACAGCGTCATCGACAGAATCGTGAAGCTGATCTCCTTCGAGCCGTCGAGCGCCGCCTGCATGGGCGACTTTCCCATCTCCTGGTGTCGCACGATGTTCTCGAGCATCACGATGGCGTCGTCGACGACGAAGCCGACCGCGAGCGTGAGGGCCATCAGCGACAGGTTGTCGAGGCTGTATCCCAGCATCCACATGACCGTGCAGGTACCGATCAGCGAGAAGGGCAGCGCCAGCGACGGGATGATGGTTGCGCGGAAGTTGCGAAGGAACAGAAAGATCACCATCACCACCAGGCCGACCGTGAGCACGAGCGTGAACTTCACGTCGTTCACGCTGTGTTCGATGGCAATCGAGCGGTCGAAGATCGGCACAATGCTGACGCTGGGTGGCAGCTGCGGTTCGAGCTGCTTGAGCACCGCGTTGACGCCGTTGGCGACATCGACGGTATTCACACCGGGCTGACGGATGATGGCCAGCGCCGTGTTGGCGCGCCCATTGATCTCACTCATGCCGCGCATGTTCTGCAGGCCGTCGATCACGTTGCCCAGTTCACCGAGTCGAATCGGCACGCCGTCGCGCATCGCGACCACGAGATTGCGGAACTCGGTGGCATTCCGGAGCTGTCCGGAGGCCTGCAGCGTGAACGATTGATTGGGACCCATCAGCACGCCGGCCGGGGAATTCGAATTTCCCTGGTTGATGGCGTTCTGCACCTCGTCGATCCCGATACCGCGCGCCGCCATGGCGCCCGGATCCAGCTGCACGCGTACCGCGTACTTGGAGGACCCGTACACCTGCACCTGCGCCACACCAGTCACGGTGGAGATGCGCTGGGAGAGGAACGTTTCTGCGTACTCGCTCAACTCCTGACGACTGAGCACGTCAGAGTTGACCGAGAACATCATGATCGGGGCGTCGGCCGCGTTCGCCTTGTTGTACGACGGCGGATTGATGCCCTGCGGCAGCTGCCGGAGTGTCTTGGAGATGGCCGACTGCACGTCGCCGGCCGCCTTGTCGATATCGCGATCGAGCGCGAACAGCAGCGTCACGTTCGCGCTTCCCTGCGAACTTGATGACGTGATGCTTTCGATGCCCGAGACCGTCGAGAACGCCTGTTCGAGCGGCGTCGCCACCGAGGTCGCCATCACCTCAGGGCTTGCGCCAGGCAGGCCGGCGGAGACGGTAATGGTGGGATAGTCGATGGTGGGCAAGTCGCTCACCGGCAGCGCACGGTAGGCCACTACGCCGAACGTCAGAATGGCCAGCATGACCAACGTGGTCATGACCGGCCGCTTGATCCAGACCGCACTCAGATTCATTGGGCTGCTCCTTGCTTCTTTGACGCGGCATTGGCTCCGCGATTGGCTCCGCTCTTCGCCCCGTTCGGGCGGGCCTTGTTGAGCGCACCGCGCAGCTCGACCTTGGCGCCGTCCTGCAGGCGACTCTGTCCATCAACGATGATCTCCTCGCCGCCGACCAGTCCGCTGTCGAGCTTCACCAGCGTGCCGGAGGGACGACCGATCTTCACCGGCATACGCTTGGCCTTGCCGTCGACCACGAGATAGACGAACGCGCCGTTCGTGGTCGTGACGACCGCTTCAGACGGCACGGTGATCGCGTCCTGATCGACGGCGAGCTCGAGGCCTACCGATACGAACTGTCCCGGCCAGAGCGAGCGGTCGACGTTCGGCACCCGCGCCTTGAGCAACACGGTGCCGGTGGCGCGATCCACGGCGTTGTCGATAAAGCTCAGTGTTCCGGTGATCTTCTTGCTGCTGTCGCCGACGTTGGGGACGATGTTGACCGAGAGCGCCTTGTCGAGACCGGACCGGCGGCGCATCTCCTCGAACGCCTGCTCCGGCACGGAAAAGCGCACCAGGACTGGCCGCAGCTCGTTGATCGTGAGCAGTGGCGGGTCGGCCTGCGCCCGCACCAGACTGCCCACGCGAAGCGTGATCTGACCGGTGCGCCCCGAAATCGGGGCCCTGATCGTGGTGTTTTCCAGATCGAGGCGCGCCCGCTCCAGGGAGGCCTGTCCGGCCGCCACGGTGGCCGCGAGGGCGGTGGCTTCCGCGAAGGTCTGATCAAGCTGCTGGCGAGTCACGTAGCCATCCTTGGCCAGCTCGGCAAAGCGCACCGAGTCTCCACGGGCACGGAGCAGCGTGGCCTGATCGCGGGCCAGCGTGCTCTGCAACCGATCGAGCTCAGTGCGGAAGGGCCGAGGGTCGATCTGAAAAAGCATCTGACCCTGGCTGACTTCATCGCCTTCGGCGATCGCCACCCGGGTGAGCATCCCGGACACGAGGGACTGGACGGCGACGGTCCGATTGGGCTCGATCTGCCCGTTGGCGTTCACCACAAACGGCAGCGGTCCCTTTTTCACCGTCGCCGTGGACACGACGGGAGCAGGACGCTGAGGACGCTGCGGCTCTTTGCAGGCGGCAAGTCCGAGCAGGGCGACCGACGAGACAGCGAACAGTCGGCGCGTGGGATCTATGGCAAACCAGCGCGCAGCGCGCGGCGGCATCACATTCTCTGGCATTCGCAGGGGCGAACGGCGGGTCGGGAACGACGTTCAGCATACGACTCGGAAGCCGGCAAACGTCACGGGGTCTATACGCATAGTTAACGCCATCCAATAGCCGTTCGTTGCGTCAGCGTTGGGTAGGCGGTCGCCCCCCCTGGCGCCCCCTCCTTTCGGCAGCCTGTATTCCTATTTCTGGAAGAGAAGCGGGATCGACCGCGTAGCGCGAAGCGCAGCAACGGCTCGGCCTTGCTCTTTTGCTGTCCTTCGCGTGTGAGCTCACCGCCCACGTCATGCCCGTCACCGTCCGCAGCGGACACTCCAATGGACATCCATCCCGACGACCTCACCGGAGCCTGCATCAATGCCGCGCTCCGAATTCACATGAAGTTCCGTTCGGGGATGCTTGAAGCCATGTACGAAACCGTGCTGGAACGGACGCTCACGAAAGATGGGTGTGCAGCTGCTGACCTACTTGCGACTGGCGGGACTTCCGCTGGGACTCGTGATCAACTTCGGCTTGCCGCGACTGATGGACGGAGTCAAACGCGTGGTAAACGACCTGCCGCCGGAGCAGTCGCCGCAGCTTCGCGTGAACCGACCGCCAGCAGAGCACGAGTCCACTACACCACGATGTTGAGCAAACGCTTGGGAACGAAGATCACTTTCTTGATCCCACCGACCACATGCTTCGCGATGCCGGCGTCAGCCATCGCGGCTTCCATCGCAGCATCCTGCGTGACATCCACGGCAACGCGCACCTTACCGCGCACCTTGCCGTTCACCTGCACTACCAAATCCACCTCGTTGTCCACCAGCATGGCCGGGTCGCACGTCGGCCAGCCCGCATCGAAGACACTGCCGTCGTGGCCGAGCAGCTCCCAGCACTCTTCGGCGAAATGTGGCGCGTACGCCGCCACCAGCTGCACCAACGGCAGCACTTCGTCGCGGTGGACCGCGCGCTCGCCCGAGCGTACGTGATTGAGACACTCCATCATCGCCGCGATCGCCGTGTTGTAGCTCAACGTCGCCGTATCGTCGCCCACCTTCTTGATCGTGCGATGCAGCTGACGCATGACGTTCGCATCGATCGCGACGTCCGTGCGCGCATCACGCACGGACGCCCATAACCGGTCGAGGAAGCGCCGCACACCGCTGATGCCCTGATCGCGGAAGTCGCCGCCCTCCTCGTAGGGACCGAGGAACATGAGATACATGCGGAACGCATCGGCGCCCCACTCTTCCATGTACACATCGGGATTGATCACGTTGCCCTTCGACTTCGACATCTTCGCGCCTTCGCGGATGATCATGCCGTGCGCGCGGAAGCGCGTGAACGGCTCTTCGAAATCGATGTGTCCAGCGTCTTTCATGACCATGGTCACGAAACGCGAATACAGCAGGTGCAGCACCGCATGCTCGTTGCCGCCGATGTATGAATCGACCGGCAGCCAGCGCTTCGTAACGTCGGCATCGAACGCGACATCGCTGCGCGTCGCGCTCGGATACCGCAGGAAGTACCACGCGCTGTCGAGGAACGTATCCGACACATCGGTTTCACGACGCGCCGGCGCACCGCACGTGGGGCACGGCACGCGATACCACTCTTCGTGGCGCGCGAGCGGCGAGATGCCGGAGTCGTCGGGCTTGAAATCGGGAATGAACGGCAATTCAACCGGCAGCTGCGACTCGGGTACCGGCACCGTGCCGCACGCATCGCAGTAGATGATCGGAATCGGCGGTCCCCAATAGCGCTGACGGGAGATGCACCAGTCGTGCAACCGGAAGTTGATCACCTTCGACCCATGTCCGCCGGCCGCGAGCCAGTCGGTCACGGTGAGTTTTGCCTCTGCGACCGGCTGCCCGTCGAAGGCGCCCGAATTCACCAAACGGCCCTGGGCGTCGTCAGTGTACGCCGTGTCGCCGAGCGGCGTGTCAGCGGCATCGTCGGGGGCGGCCACGACGCGCACGATCGGCAAGTTGAACCGCTGCGCGAACTCGAAATCGCGCTCGTCATGCCCGGGCACGGCCATGATCGCGCCGGTGCCATACTGCATGAGCACGTAGTCGGCGATCCAGATCGGGATGTTGGCGCCGGTGGCCGGATTCACCGCGTACGCGCCGGTGAACACGCCGGTCTTGTCCTTGCTGCTCTTCCGCGCGATCAGATCCTGCTTCTTGGTCGCGTTCTGATAACCGTGCACAGCGTCGCGCTGCGCGTCGGTCGTGAACGTGGCCACCAACGGATGTTCCGGTGCGAGCACGAGATAGGTGGCACCGAAAATCGTATCGGGACGCGTCGTAAACACTTTCACCGTGTCGTCGTGCCCACCCACGTGGAACGACAACTCGGCCCCCTCCGAACGCCCAATCCAGTTCTTCTGCGCCGACTTCGTGATCGGCGACCAATCCAGCCACTCGAGGTTGTTGAGCAGTCGCTCGGCGTACGCCGAAATGCGGAAGAACCACTGCACCAGAAAGCGCTGCTCGACCGGTGTGCCGCACCGCTCACAGAGTCCCCCCTCGACCTGCTCGTTGGCCAGCACCGTCATGTCGGTGGGGCACCAATTCACGGCCGCCGCCTTCTTGTATGCGAGGCCCTGCTTGTACAGCTGCAGGAAGACCCACTGCGTCCACTTGTAGTAGTCCGGCCGCGACGTATCGACCTTCTGACGCCAATCGACCATCAACCCCGCACGCTCGAGTTGCCGCTGGAAATTCGCGACGTTCTTGGGCGTCAGCTCCATCGGGTGCGCGCCGATCTTGAGCGCGTAGTTCTCCGAGTGGATCCCGAACGCGTCATAGCCGAGCGGTTGGAACACATCGTGTCCGAGGAGCCGGTGATAGCGGGCCGAAATGTCGCTGCCGGTGAACGCGAAGAGATTCCCCACGTGCAGCCCTTCGGCCGACGGATACGGAAACATCATCAGCGCGTAGAACGGGCGCTCCGCGCTCTCAAGGGCGGCGTGGTTCGTACCACGGTCGGCCCAGCGGGCGCGCCACTTGGGCTCGACGAGCGCGGGTGCGTAGGGGGTCGGGATAGCGGGATCAGACATGCTGCAAGATAAAACAACTGCCAACTGCTGAGGGGGCAGTTCAGAAGACAGCGTTCCACCACCTAACGTTTGAACAGGTAGGCCGCCTCCACCAACCGCGCCCCCTTTTCGTCGCACACCGCGTACTTCCCACCCGAATACAGCGTGGCCCCAGCGTAGCGTCCGTCTTTCGTGAGCGCGTAAAACTCCAGATCGAACTTCGGGCGGCCGTTGGGACCCATCAGGCGTGCTTCCGTCATCGCCACGACCCGCTCGAGGGTCTTGATCAGCGCCGCTTCCGGCGTGAGCCCCTGCCGCATGAACTCGACGATCAGGAACGAGGCACAGGTCTTGATGTTGGCCTCACCGCGCCCGGTGCTGCCGGCGGCACCGACCAGATTGTCGCAGTACTGCCCGGCGCCGATCACCGGCGAGTCGCCAATGCGGCCCGGCACCTTCCACGCCATGCCGCTGGTCGTCGTGACCGAGCCGATATCCCCCGACGCGTTCACGGCGTTCATGTTGATCGTGCCGGTCGTGAACTTGATCTTGAGATTCTCGTCGTGATCGAGCCAGGCGTCGTTCGCGTTCAGGCGCGACTTCCAGCGCATCCAATCTTGGCGCGACTGCTCGGTGAGGAGAGTCTGCTCCTTGAAGCCCATCGCCTTGGCGAACTTCGTGGCACCGGCGCCGACGAGCATGACGTGGTCGGTGTAGTCCATCACGGCCTTGGCGACCAGCGACGGTGTAGCGATCCCCTCGATCGCAGCCACTGAGCCCGCCCGGCGGGTCGGACCGTGCATGCAGGAGGCATCGAGCTGCACGACGCCCTCCTCATTTGGCAGGCCGCCCAGTCCCACCGACTGATCGGTGGGATCGAGCTCCACCAGATTCACGCCGGCGATCGCCGCGTCGAGCGGGTCCTCGCCCGTGAGCATCTTGTCGTAGGCCACCTTCACGCCCTTGAGGCCGTTCGACGACGAAACGACGAGGGGACGCCCGCGGAATCCGGGAATCGGGGCCGGCGGCGCGACCACGTGGCCCAATTCCTGCCCGAAGTCCTCTGGAAGACGAGGTACGAAGCCGGCCGCGGCCAAGGCGGCGGAGCGCTCGAGAAAGTGGCGACGGGACAAGGGCACGTGAGGCTCCGGAACGAGGTCGGGTGACGACGTGGTACCACGAATGGTCTTCTTCGTATCAAACCGACGATATCGCAGCAAACGACTGGTGGCGAGAGGCAGGTTCGTCGAACAGCTTCCGTGCAGCAGTTTCCCACCTTTACTCCCCCCCAATGTCCACTCCGGCCGAAATCGCCGATGCGTTGCGCGCCACCCTGTTTCTCGAGGGCTTTACCGACGCACACCTCTGGAAGCTTGCACGGCACGTGACGCCGCTTCCCCTCGTCCCTGACGAGACCATTTTCAACGAAGGCGAGGACCGGCAGCGCTTCGCGATTCTGATCAGCGGCGCCGTCGCCATCGAGAAGGCCTCGGACGGCCGCACCACGCGCCTCGTAACGCTCGGCGCCGGCGAAGCCGTGGGTGAAGGCCTGCTGCTCGACGACTCCGCTCACGGCACAACCGCCCGCGTCATCATTCCAGGCATCGCGATGGTGATGGCCCGCACCCAGCTCGAAGACATCACGCGCGAATCGCCGCAGCTGTACGCCGCCCTCGTGGCCCGCGCCGCCCGCGCGATCT